>JALUWF010000001.1 GCA_027019785.1 Mariprofundus sp.
AGCAAAAGCCCCAGCCAGCCCGGTCAATGCTGTTGATGCTCTCTTCGCACCAGATCAAACGGCCATCAGCACGAATACCCCAATTCTCCTGATCGAATATTTGGTGAAGTTTCGGTTCATAAATAGCTCTCTGCCTGAAACAGGCATATCCATGATTCAAATCCGTTTCGCTACTCAAAAAAGGAAGTTCATTAAATTCAGTGATTCCAAGATTATGCGAAAAGAACACATTGATCACCGGCATCTCGCCAGCAAATGATGGTTCAACTGGATAGGTTTTGTATTCGAGATTCAACAGATGGGTCGGCTGCTTGCTGCCATAAACAGTCATAAGCATTGGCCAACTTTGGCCAGCATTTTGACAACGTGGTGTACGCCCTTCTTTTACAGAAGCAATGCGGCTGCCTTGGCAATGAGACAACTGGCCGATCATTTTTTCTTCGTATGCTTTGAGGTTATAGATGCGGTCTGAAATCATCTCAACATAAGCATAGGCATCCCAAATCGCATTGCCTGGCTGGATTATCTCCTGGGGAATATCGTCACGATTGGTGACTGTGAATGTAAGTTTCCGGGTTTCGGTTTGCATGCTTGTTACCTCCTGTTGGCGCCAGTATCGCACACAAAACGTCATCTGATGTCGCACGGCGTGCTATACTCGTGCCACACCGAAAGAAAAAACGAACAGGAGCTGCTCATGCAGGCTGAACGGCAATCGCAGAATGAAAAACGCAGGCGAGATACGCTGCTTCGGCAATGGACGCTACTTCGCATGATTCCCCGATTTCCGAGGAAAGTTTCAACGCAGGATTTAATCAATAATCTCAGCGCATCAGGGTTTGATGTTGGGGATCGAAAAGTTCAGCGTGATTTGAATAAGCTCGCGGAAATTTTCCCTATTGAGTCGAATAGACGCAGCAAACCGTATGGATGGTATTGGCCGAAAGACGCGCATATTCTGGATATTCCGAGCATGGACTTGCACACAGCCCGTGCATTCTGGTTGGCCAGGGAATATCTGCAGCCATTACTGCCGAATAACACTGTGCAAAAACTGCAAGGGTATTTCAAAACAGCCACGCAAGTCTTGGATCAGGTTCACACCAACCAGCGAGCTACTGCCTGGCAGGAAAAAGTGCGTGTTCTGCATCATGGTCCGGCACGCCAGCCGGTTGTCGTTGAATCAGATATTCAGCATGAGGTCTATGATGCGCTGGAGAACAATCGCCGCCTGAGCATCACCTATCAACCACCCTGGCATGAAGGCAGCAAAGCCTACGAAATCAACCCGCTTGGACTGGTTTTCAAGGATGGCATGATCTACCTGGTCTGTTCGATGTGGGATTATCCCAACATACGCCAGTTGGCCATGCATCGCATGCTCACAGCACAAGCATTGGATATTCCATTATCCATACCCGATGGCTTTGATTTGGATCATTATATTGCTTCCGGGGAACTGGAATACCCTGTCGGCGACAGCATCGAACTCAAAGCATTCATTTCTGAAAATCTAGCCTCTCGGCTGCACGAACGCCCATTATCCGACGATCAAACCATTATAGAGCAGGACGAAGCACTGCTGCTCACCGCCACCGTTCAGGATACCAATGCATTACGCTGGTGGCTGCTCGGTTTCGGCGATCAGGCTGAAGTGCTGGAGCCCGCCGAACTCAGAAACTACTTCGCAGACATAGCCGCCAACATGGCCAGTGCTTATGCGGCTTAGTCTCTTACGAAAAATATCTTGTACAAAATGTATAAGAAATTCTTAGATGTGTTGAATTGTATGTTGGCAATCATCAGGTTAAGTGTTTAATGTCGGGAAAGAAAAACCAGCCACGAATGACACGAATGAACACGAATTAAAAGGCAATTTGAAGGTTTTATAATCAGTGTGTGTTGTGAAATCAGTGGCTAAGGTTTTTAAATTTCCCAGTTTGGTTCCGGCTACGCTGGTTTAGGTTATATCCAGTTCTCCAGCCGTAGCCCCGGAACACGCGCAAACTCAGCGGTATTATTGGTCACAAGAATCAACCCCATCGACCTGGCATGGCCTGCGATCATCATGTCATAAGGCCCAATAGGCTGACCGATGCTATATAACTCCGCCCTTAATTGGCCAAAATGCTCGGCGGCATGCTCTTCAAATGCAGCGACTTCCATGCGCGCAACCATGCCATTGATATCGGCCAGGTTGCGTTCTGTTTGAGAGGAACGCTCAGCACCAAAAATAAGTTCACCAAGTGAAACAGAAGACATGCACATCTGCCCTTCATGCTGCTTAAATATTTCGCGCACCTGTGCTGGCCGGTTTTTAATCGTGTAAATCACGATATTGGTATCCAGCATATATTTCAGCATGGTCAAAGGGATTCCCGCTGCTGATCGACCGGCTGATCCCGATCAACCATGAAGTCATCAGACACCCCGGCCCCGTCAAACCAATAATCCCACGATTCGCCAGCAGGCGTAATGATCCGGGTGTTGCCAACAGCAACGATTTCCACCTTTTTAATAGATTCCGGAAAAGCCACAGCCTTCGGCAACCGAACAGCCTGCGTTTGATTACTTTTGAATACAGTCGTATTTGCTGACTTCATGATCGCCTCCGTTGTCCATAGTGAAAGGATAATAAAAGAGCTGGATATATCAATAGTATATCCATGTCTAAGCCACAGTTCTTTGATTTAAATCATTATAGTGCCTACAGCCCCATAGCCCCCGAATGCCTCTATCGGGGATCCACTTGATCTATAGATTCCCGATCTTCCAGCACCCAGTCAGATAAAGAGGGTTCTCCGGGCGTTGATACCATTGGATTTGGAACCGGTTGTAATTGGCCACCCTTGCCAGCACGAACCCAGGGCTGGGATCTGATGCGTTCAAGCACTGATGCCTTGTCACCAGGCTCACGCAGCGGAGCCCGCCGCGCAATCAGCTTGCCATGCGAGTTGACCACTACCTCCTCGCCGACAGCAGTACGGTTGATATATTCAAGGCAATAAAATGTCGCCCTGTTCGATACGGTTTAGTATCTCGGCGACTTCTCTTCGAATCATAAAAATTTTGGTGGTTCATCGCAACATATTCAGATGCTTGATGTAAATCCGAAAAGTATTCCTGCGTGAGTGTTTTACCCCAACGATGCTGAGACCACGCCTTGGCTTCGTGCAAATCGTTCTCTACACACCGGGTTAATATGTAATGCCCGCGTTCCGGCATGTGATGTCAGGTCGCCATACCTATATCAAGAATGGATTGTTCAGAAAAACAACCATTTTTCACATCATCCAGACCATGCATCACATGGGATACAATGCGTCGATCCTCCATATCCTGCCGAATCAGGTCTCGAATGTATTCGCTGGGTGTCGCATAAACATCATCATCGCAGGCACGCATATTGACAAAATTCCGAAGTTCATTCGTCAAGGATATATTCAAGCTGCTACTCATGTTCGACGACCTCCATCTACACCATAGAGAGAAAATTAGAGCACATGGCAATATTCGTCAATATTTGCGACTCAATCACTTGCCTGCCCCCATCAAGTGACCTTCGAATGCATGAACGAACAGGAAAGAAGCTGGACGTGCGTTCAGGCAGCAAGTGCATTGAGTACCGCCTGTGGTTCCTTGGCGACTACATTTAACAGAATCAGTGCTGGCCCTTGAGGAGACCTGTCGCCCCGTTCCCAATGTCTCAACGTACTCACACTGATGCCGAATGCAGATGCAAACTCAGTTTGGCTCATTGCTAAGTTTGAGCGAATGTTTTTGACATCAATGGCTGAAAATTGATGGACTACAGCTTGCGGACATTTACCTTCAGCAAACTGAATAGCTTCATTCATTCCTTGCTTGATACTTTTAAAGAAATCAGTCATTTTTTCCTCCGTAGCTTTTCACAAGCAGGTTGGCGAACATAGCGAGCTCATTGCGTTCCGACTTGGTTAGATTCGACTTTTCGTTTTTACCGAACAGGGTCAGCAGGAACAATGGCATCGCATCATTGTGGAAATAGTAAATTACGCGCACGCCGCCGCTTTTACCCTTATTACCTGTCGCCCAACGAAACTTTCTTATGCCTCCCGTACCCTGCATGATAACGCCTGCTTGTGGGTGGATGGCCAAATAATTGATGATGCCCTGTTTTTCCGTAGCAGCCAGTAAACGGGATGCTTTTCTTATATATTCAGGCAGCTCAACAATCGTTTGCATAGATGCATCATAATCCAATGGATTATCCCAGTCAATTATTTCAACTGGTTAAAATTCATCACCGCCCCGACATCCTGATCCGCTGGTTTCGCCGCAGTCCGGAGTGCATTACCTGGTTCACGCAGCGGAGCCCGCCGCGCAATCAGCTTGCCATGCGAGTTGACCACTACCGCCTCGCCGGCAGCAGCACGATGGATATATTCAAGGCAATAAAATGTCGCCCTGTTCGATACGGTTCAGTATCTCGGCGACTTCTCTTCGAATCATAAAAGCTACTTTTCCCCAGAATTGAACAGTTAGCTGCTGATTTAATGCGTTCCTGACAATAAACCAGCAACACTTAGGTCTTCATCTATTTCTGGCCAGTGAATACCTTCACCATCGCCCAGTAACTCCCAATTTGCTAGTTGTTGTTGCGTAGCTTGGGATAAACGAGGAAACCAAACTAAAGGAGCTGAGATAGCACGCCCATCAAGCAGTTCAACAATTAAATCCGAATCAGTACATTTAACGGTCTGAACTTGTGGGTGTAATTCAATTGCTAAAGTATTCATTCCAAGCCTCCAAAAGAGCTTCTTTATTTTCAACAACAAGTTGCTGAAGTTTGCGTAATTCTTTTGGCGAAAAACGCGTAGAGCTGGCCAAAGTTACAGGCTTTAACCAAAATTTAGCGAGCTTATTTTCTCGCTGTATGTGGATATGTGCCGGTTCACCATTTTCATTGCTATAAAAGAAGAAACGAAAAGGACCAATTCTTAATACTGTAGGCATGG
>JALUWF010000002.1 GCA_027019785.1 Mariprofundus sp.
TCTGGCCGCCAAAACAGAAGAATTTCGCAATCGGCTCGAACAGGGTGAAACAGAAGATGACCTGCTACCCGAAGCCTTTGCCGTGGCGCGCGAAGCATCTTTTCGTGTGTTGGGAATGCGACCGTTTGACGTGCAACTGATCGGTGCGCTGATCCTGCATCAAGGTAAAATTGCTGAAATGAAAACGGGCGAGGGTAAAACACTGACCGCAACGCTGGCGATTTATCTTAATGCGATCTCCGGCAAGGGTGCGCATGTGGTGACGGTCAACGATTATCTGGCCAAACGTGATGCTGAATATATGGGGCAATTGTACGGTTTTCTGGGCCTCTCGACCGGCGTGGTCATTCACGGGATTTCCAATGATGAGCGCCGCGAGGCTTACGCCTGTGACATCACCTATGGCACCAATAATGAATTTGGTTTTGATTACCTGCGCGACAATATGGCATTTTCCAGCGAAGAGCTGGTTCAGCGCGGCCATCACTACGCCATTGTCGATGAGGTGGACTCGATCCTGATTGATGAGGCGCGCACGCCGCTGATTATTTCCGGCCCGGCCGAGCAGGCCACCGAGCTGTATAATCAGGCGGATGTGCTGATCAAGCAGTTGAATGAAGAAGATTACGACAAGGATGAGAAGGACAAGGCGGTCTCTTATACCGAGATCGGCAATGATCATATCGAAGAACTGTTTCGACAGGCCGGGTTGCTGGCCAACGGCAATCTGTATGATCCGGAAAACGTCAATCTGATGCATGCCGCCACCCAGTCGCTGCGCGCCAACACCCTGTTCACGCGTGAAGTAGATTATATCGTGCGCGATGACGAGGTGATCATTATTGATGAATTCACCGGTCGCATGATGCCGGGGCGGCGCTATTCCGACGGACAGCATCAGGCGCTGGAGGCCAAGGAGGGGGTGACAGTGCAGCCGGAAAACCAGACGCTGGCCTCGATCACCTTCCAGAACTATTTCCGCATGTACGGCAAACTGGCCGGCATGACCGGTACGGCTGATACAGAGGCCGAAGAGTTCCAGAAAATTTACAAGCTGGAAGTGGTTATCGTGCCGACCAATCGGGACATGATTCGCAACGACCTGCCCGACCTGATCTATCGCGACGCTGAAGATAAATACGAGGCGATTATTCAGCATATCGAAGAGACGCATCAAACCGGCGCGCCGATTCTGGTCGGTACCATCTCGATTGAAAAATCCGAATATCTGTCCGAACAGATGAGTAAAAAAGGTATTAAACACGAAGTGCTCAATGCCAAACATCATGAACGCGAAGCGGAGATTGTGTCGCAGGCCGGGCGCAAGGGGGCGGTGACAATCGCCACCAACATGGCCGGTCGTGGTACCGACATCATGCTGGGCGGCAATCCGGATATGTTGATCGCCCAGTTGCCGGGTAAAATTTCCGGTGCGGACCGCGACGCCAAAGCGGAGGAGATCAAGGTGGCCTGTCAGGCCGAGCATATCGAAGTGGTCAATGTCGGCGGCCTGCATATTTTGGGCACTGAACGGCATGAGTCCCGCCGTATTGATAATCAGCTGCGTGGACGTTCCGGGCGTCAGGGTGATCCTGGCCAGACCCGCTTCTACCTGTCGCTGGAAGATGATCTGATGCGGATCTTCGGTGGTGAAAAGATGCAGGGCATGCTGACCAAGATGGGTTTCGAGAAGGGTGAAGCCATTGAGCATCCGTGGGTGACCAAGGCCATTGAGAATTCGCAGAAGAAAGTGGAAGGGCGTAACTTCGATATTCGTAAACAGTTGCTGGAATATGACGATGTGATGAACCAGCAGCGTGATGTGATCTATTCACAGCGGCGCGAGTTGCTGGAAGCCGAAGATGTTCGCGACGTAATTGAGGATATGCAGAAAGATTATGCCGATCGCCTGCAGCATGAGTTTGTCGAGGGGCATACCGAAGAGTGGCAACTGGATGAGTTGCGCGACGCGATGAATGAGCGCCTGAGTGTCGAGGCGGATCCGGACGCATGGCTTGAGAGCGATGCGGTTGAAACCGCTGATGATATGGGCGAGCAGATTCATGCAAGCCTGAAGACGCATATGACTGCCAAGGAGGAGATGACCGGTACGGAGCAGATGCGCTCGTTCGAGAAGTATCTGCTGCTACAGATTCTCGATCATTTCTGGAAGGAGCACTTGCTGGCCATGGATCACCTGCGCCAGAGCGTCGGCCTGCGCGGTTATGCCCAGAAGCAGCCGATTCAGGAATATAAACGCGAATCGTTCGAACTGTTTGAAAGTATGCTGGGCAAGGTGCGCGAGGAGACCATGACCGCCCTGCACCAGGTGCAGGTGGAACAGGAGTCGCCAGTGGTCGAACAGCCGCAGCAGAGTGCACCGGTCAGTTACAACCTTGGTGAAGAAGAGCTGGAGCAGGAGCCGCAGCAGACCTATAAACGCGACCAGCCGAAAGTTGGCCGAAACGATCCATGCCCGTGCGGTTCCGGTAAAAAATACAAGCAGTGCCACGGCAAACGCGGCTAAAACCCCCGTTATGTGTTTCCTTTACCACCTGAATTCAAGCCATAAGTGCAATTTCAAAAATCGATTACAATTTTAAACCCGTATTTTTTCTTGCCTTTGACTTCTTTGCGGCTTGGCGAGAGTCGATTTTGACTTACTTCATATCTCGCAAAGGCGCAAAGAAAACAGAGGAAAACCACTTATCAATCACGGCATCAAAAAAAATCCATGACCGTTAGTACAGGGGCAATAGTATGGCTGTAAATCCACCGAAATTATCCGCGCCACTACCGGTTCCCGGTTTCAGGGTTGGCACAGCATCGTGCGGCGTTAAAGCGCCGGAGCTGAAAGGCCAACGTACCGATCTCACCATCATTGCGGCGGATGTGGATTGTCAGGCTGCCGGTACATTTACGCAAAATCGTTTGCGCGCCGCCTGTGTGGATTTGGGCGAAAAAGCGGTGCGAGAACACGGTTCTGATATTCGCGGCATCGTGGCCAACAGCGGCAATGCCAACGCCGGCACTGGTATTCGCGAAGCCGAGTGGGCGCAGATGATGATCACAACAACTGCCGACGCGCTGGATGTGCGGCCCGGACAGATGCTGTCCGCTTCCACCGGCGTGATTGGCACGCCTTTTCCGATTGATCGCATTGAGTTCGGCATTCAAGAGGCATCAGACTGTGCATCAGACTGGCAGGATGCCGCCAATGCCATTCGCACCACCGACACCTTTGCCAAATGGACGTCGCGCCGGGTTGGCGATTTTACCATCACCGGCATCGCCAAGGGCAGTGGTATGATTCATCCGAATATGGCTACCATGCTCGGATTTATCGCCACCGATGCGCCGCTGACGCATGCCCAGCTGCAGCCGATGCTGAAGCGGGCGGTCAGCCGCTCATTCAACAGCATCAGTGTCGATGGCGACACCTCCACCAATGACACGGTCTATCTGCTCTCCAGCGGCGTGGGACTGGGGCAAGCGCCGCTGGCGGATACGTCCGTCTTTGAGGTGGCGCTGACAGATGCCTGCATCGAACTGGCGCAGCTGATTGTGCGCGATGGCGAAGGGGTCAGTAAATTTGTCACCATTCATGTTGAGGGTGCAGCCAGTGAAGATGAGGCGCGCCATGTTGGTCGGACCATTGCCGTATCGCCGCTGGTCAAAACCGCATTTGCCGGTTCCGACGCCAACTGGGGACGCATCATCGCCGCCGCCGGCAATGCCGGCGTCGCTTTTGACGCGGATCGAATTTCGCTCGCTTGTGATGATGTGGTGATGATGGAGCAGGGCAATCTGCATCAGGATTATTCGGATGCAGACGGCATGGAGGTGTTCGCCCGGCCGGAATTTTCCATTACGCTGAATCTGGGCATGGGTGAGGCTGGCGCCACGGTCTGGACCGGCGATCTGACCCATGAATATATCACCATCAATGCGGAGTATCGCACCTGAGCGTTTCCGATCCGGCTGATCAGGCCATTGCGCTGGTTGCGCTGTTTGACGGCAACGGCAAGGTGCTGCTGCTGAAAAGAAGAGCGGAGCAGCATTGCGGCGGTTTATGGTCGTTCCCCGGCGGCAAGGTGGAAGCCGGCGAGTCGCCCGAACAGGCGGCCAGACGCGAACTGCAAGAGGAGACCGGCCTGTCCGCCAGCGACTGGCGGCAGCTTGAGGAACATCGTTTTAGCTATGCGGATCGTGCATTGCACTTCACCCTGTTTAGCTGCCTGTGCCGCGATACGGACGCCTTGCAGCCGGAATCCGCCCACCTGTGGGCTCGCTGCGACCAGCTCAATGAATATCCCATGCCCGAAGCCAACAGGGCGCTTGTTCAGATGTTAACCGCCTGCATGACTGACTAAATCGACCACAGATTATCGTGGCAACCCAGCCCCCCCCATGATGGAATCAAACCGACCAGTGGTGCTGGTAGCCTGACAGGCTGGCATCGGCCAAAACCAGACGGTCGGAGGTATATCATTAATAAGCAGACTGACCCCGGAATTTCCATTGGTGCTTTCGTTCAAGCCTCTTTCCCATGACATACTGCGTCACATTGAAATTCAATCTGACACATCAACTTACGCAGGATGATGTAGAATGCGCCCGATTTTCTATAAGTGCTTATTTTGAAATCCTAGCCGTAATCCCTGCCACCGCTTCTTCCGCATTGCATTCAAAGTGTAGTGTATAGGGCGAAAAAGGGACTGGCGTTTGTTCCGGGTCGATTCCCTGCATGAGCACCCTCAGCGGTTCGAGAATACATGTGTCAAAATCCTCTTCGGTTTGCACGGCAGACATCGGCAAGCAAAAGCCCCAGCCAGCCCGGTCAATGCTGTTGATGCTCTCTTCGCACCAGATCAAACGGCCATCAGCACGAATACCCCAATTCTCCTGATCGAATATTTGGTGAAGTTTCGGTTCATAAATAGC
>JALUWF010000003.1 GCA_027019785.1 Mariprofundus sp.
CCATTACTGGCAAAGGCGTCAGTGCCAATATCGGTGGCAAGGCCGTATTGCTGGGTAATCTTCATTTGATGCAGGATCATGCGATTGATGCGGATAATGAAACGATCTTCGTTGAAGAGCATCAGCGCGGCGGAGAAACGGTGATGTATCTGGCCGTAGATGGGAATCTTGCCGGTCTGATCGGCGTATCTGATCCGATCAAGGCTTCCACGCCGGATGCGATCAAAGCGTTGCATGATGAGGGGCTGGAAGTGGTGATGCTGACCGGTGATAATCATAATACGGCAGCAGCCGTGGCTGCAAAACTGGGCATAGATCGTTTTGAAGCCGATGTGTTGCCGGATCAGAAAGCTGCTGTGGTGAAGCGCTTGCAGGATGAAGGCAAGATTGTGGCTATGGCCGGAGACGGCATCAACGATGCCCCTGCACTGGCTCAGGCGCATGTTGGCATTGCCATGGGTACAGGCACCGATGTGGCGATGGAATCAGCCGGTGTAACTCTAATCAAGGGTGATTTGACAGGCATCGTGCGGGCGCGCCGTTTATCGCGCGCCACGATGAAGAATATCCGTCAGAATCTGTTTTTTGCCTTTATTTACAATTCAGCCGGCGTGCCGATTGCCGCCGGTGCATTGTATCCGGTATTTGGTTTGCTGTTGTCGCCGATTATTGCGGCGGCAGCGATGAGTTTTTCATCGGTGTCCGTGATTACCAATGCACTCAGATTACGTAATACCAAACTGTAATGCATCAGCCTTTCTATAGGAGATTGCGATGAATAAACTGAATCAGGTCGGTTTGGGAAGGCGACAGTTCGTTAAGGGCATTGCTGCCGCCGGCGCACTCTTGCCACTGGCATCATTCGCCCCTTTTGCATGGGCTTCTGATGTTCAAGGTAATGGCAATCCGGTACGTGAGAACACTTTAAGTGGCAGTACCTTCGATATAGAAATTGCACCGCTGCCGGTCAACTTTACTGGCTCACCCCGTACTGCAACTACCGTCAACGGCTTATTACCCGGTCCGGTCTTGAAGCTGAAAGAAGGTGATGCGGTGACCATACGTGTCACCAACAGGTTGGAAGAAATGTGCACCATCCACTGGCACGGGATTATTCTTGATCCGGAGATGGATGGCGTACCCGGCATCAGTTTTCCCGGCATTGCGCCGGGCGAAACATTTGTGCACCGCTTTACCGTCGTGCAGCACGGCACCTACTGGTATCATGCCCACACGCTGGCTGAGCAAACCGGCGTTTACGGGGCGCTGGTGATTGAGCCGCGTGATGCAAACGATGTGGTGAAAGTGGATCGCGATTACCCGGTTGTGCTCAGTGACTGGACGGATGAGAACCCGGTCGATGTGTATCTGAATCTGAAAAAAATGGCCGGTTATTATAATTACCGAAACCTGACCGTATCTGATGAATGGCCAATCACCGACAGCTAACTGGAGCGCTATCGCCAAAGCGGGCGAGCGGGTGCGCTTGCGTTTTATTGGCGCCTCTACGGCCACCTTTTTTGATGTACGCATACCGGGCTTGAAGCTAAAGGTCATTTCCACGGACGGGCAGCCGGTGGTGCCGGTTGAGGTGGATGAATTCCGAATCGGATCGGGCGAAACCTATGATGTTATTGTCGATATTCCGGATGATCGGGCCTATACGATTTTTGCACAGTCGATGGATCGCTCCGGTTATGCGCGTGGCACGTTATCGCCCCGGGCAGGCATGCAAGCAGTAGTGCCCGAGCTTGATGCGCCGGTGCTTCTCGAAGCTGTGGATATGATGGGGGCAATGGCGCAGAGCGGGGTTGGTGGCATGATGGGTGGAATGGCGATGCAGAGCAAGGTTCACCATTCACGTGATGAATATGGGCCGGGCGTGGACATGCGGGTGGATGCTCCGCGCCTTAATCTGGATGATCCGGGGCCGGGCTTGCGCAACAACGGGCGACGCGTGCTGAGCTATGCCGATTTAAAAAGCAGTTTTGCGCAGCCCGATGGGAGAGCGCCAACGCAGGAGATTGAGCTGCATTTGACCGGTAATATGGAGCGCTTTATCTGGTCGATTGACGGCTTGAAGCTGAATGAAGCCAGGCCGATTCATTTTCGTAAAGGTGAACGTATTCGCGTCATTCTGCACAACGACAGCACCATGATTCACCCCATGCATTTGCATGGCATGTGGTCGGATCTGCAAGCGCCGGACGGCACATTTCAGGTTAGAAAGCACACGATCGCCGTGCAACCTGCCCAACGCGTCAGCATGCTGGTGACGGCGGATGCAGAAGGGCGCTGGGCGTTCCACTGCCATCTGCTTTACCACATGGCGGCGGGCATGTTCCGTGAGGTGATTGTGGCATGAGTGTTTTTTCAAATATATTCACGTTGATGATTGGTGGTGGCTTATTGATCACCAGCGCCGGGGCTGCAGAGATGCAGATGGAGACTGCGCCGAACACAATGGTGATGAAACAGGGTAATACGATGTCGGGCGGTGCAATGTCAGGCGGTTCCATGCAGGGCGGGGCTGCGCCAGCCAACGCGCGCAGTTCCGATTATTCTGATGGCTATCAATATCGCGGTATGGCGGGCTGGGAAGAAACGGATGAAATGACCGTCAGTAAAATTATTGCCGATCAAACGGAATATCGCTTCAATAATAATGGCAAGAATACAGTACGCTGGGATATGCAAGGCTGGCGCGGCACCGATTACAATAAACTGTGGGTGAAGTTCGAAGGTGATCATGAACCTGGAACCCGGTCCGGGAATCTAGAATTGCAGACATTATATAGTCACAGCGTGTCCGCTTTCTGGGATTTTCAGATCGGTGGCCGATATGACCGGTTTTATAGTCCGGGACTGGTAAACGATCGTTTTCTGGCAGTCATTGGTTTTCAGGGTTTGGCACCCTATTGGTTTGATGTGGAACCAGCCCTGTTTGTCAGTGACAAGGGGGATATCTCTGCGCGTGTTACCGCGACCTATGACCTGCTGTTTACCCAGCGTTTGATTTTGCAGCCCCGCCTTGAGGTCAATGCCGCATTGACTGAGGCCGCGCAGTTTGGCGTTGGTAAAGGGCTCAATGATGTCCAGCTGGGGTTGCGCCTGCGTTATGAAATACGCAGGGAATTTGCGCCCTATCTTGGCGTTGCCTGGCAACGCCAGTTTGGAACCACAGCGAACTTGGCGCGTGCCGGTGGCGAATCGGTCAGCAATGTATCATTGATTGCCGGTTTGCGCTGGTGGTTTTGATGCAGCGAAACCTTGCCCCCCTGATAGGGCAATACAAAGATGATAGCGAATCCGTCTATAATACCTGGTTTATTAATGACGACGACCGATTGAAGGCCTTTCGTTTGATTCGCAAAGGCCTCCAGCAGGTCGTGAATGATATCTGGGATGGCTCGTTTCCCAACGATTTCAAAGGTTCATCGCTCGAATTTGTCATCAGTTGCATCAGCGAACAGAAGCAGGTGTTTGCCGGGGCATCGCATCCGTTTTACTGGAAACCGAAACTCAGAATTCCCGATATCTATGAAAATGGACAAAATAAACGTGCTTTTGGCGAATTTTTATCACGCTGTCTGGCCAGCTCGAATGAAGAAAAATTACTCAATGAGATTGTGCGACTGGATAGTTTGAAAATAAAAGGCCTTGGCCCTGCTGTGGCGAATATGCTTTATTTCCTGCATCCGACAATTTTTCCGCCATGCAATACGGCCATTGTGAATGGTTTTAACCGTTTATTCGGTGAGAAGAGAAAGCTGGGTTCATGGTCGGAATATCTGGCGATGCGTTTGGTGATGATCGATGTTAATCGGAAGTACCGGAATCTGCTTTCTTCTGACCTTGGGGCATTTGCAGGCCTGCTGTTTGAAATTGGTGCAAATAAGTTGCTTGCCGGAAATGAACACAGCCTGAGTGTGGCAGAGCGTGAAAAAGTTGAAAAAGCTCTGGCCAAGCGAGGCAAGGAGGTTAAGGCGGATGGTGAACAGGGCAACCTGCATTCAGAGATGCAGTCTCATCTGCTTAAAATTGGCAGTGCGCTGGGTTATGATGTGATTTGTGCCAGCAATGACCGCTCTCGTGACCATGCCGGAACAAGTCTGGGCGCATTGAGTTTGCCGGGCTTCCCCGCTTTGCCAGTACATGAATCGGTAGAAAAAACGATTCGGCTTATTGATGTGCTCTGGTTTGAAAAGGGTGGCAACCGAGTTACGGCTGCATTTGAGGTGGAGAAAAGTACCACCATCACCTCCGGCATGGGGCGTATGATAGATTTACATCATTCATTACCTGATTCCAGCTCATCGTTATATATTGTTATCCCTGATAAACGTGAAAAAGAATTGCAACTATTGATGCAACGGCCATCTGTTCGCGCTACACGAGTGGGCGTAGAGCTGCATTACTTGTTATTTTCCGATCTCCGGAACCATTGCGATGCCATATGTATGTTTGGAGAATCTAAAGATGTGTTACAAAAAATTGCTAAACGAACAGGAGATATCAATGAAAATATATGAACAATTTATAACCATGGCAGGAAAACTGAATGATTGAAGTCACATTAGCAGGAGCGCTTATTGCAGGGTTGTTATCATTTTTGTCACCTTGCGTACTGCCTCTGGTACCTGCATATCTGTCCTATATTTCCGGCGTTTCGGTAAATGAATTGCGTCAGCATGAATCAGGCAATATCCGGCGGCACGCACTGATGCAATCCGTGTGGTTTGTGTCCGGTTTTAGTCTGGTCTTTATTGCGCTGGGGGTATCGGCCACGCTGCTGGGGCAGTGGCTGCTAATGCATATGGATATACTCGGCAAAATCGCAGGGGCGATTATCGTGGTGTTCGGATTGCACTACATTGGCCTGATCCGGATTCCTCTGTTGATGATGGAGGCGC
>JALUWF010000004.1 GCA_027019785.1 Mariprofundus sp.
TGGATCATACTATGAGCGCGGCTATGCGAGGCGCCTCCACACTGTTAATCAATGATCCCGCCGCCGACCCAAAACTAGGCAGAGGTGATCGTATCCTGCTTCGATAATCTGCTATTTAAGCGCATCCTTGTTGGTGTCATAGCCGAAATAAAAAGCCCGGTCAGCCATGCGCTTGGCCAGCCTGGATTTTCTTTTCTGTTCGGCCAGAGCCAGTGCAGTGACAGCGGGCGTCAGGGACGGGGCATGCCATGCTTGTTTCTGTGTGTCGCGACAGCTTATCTGCAGCCATAAAGGCTGGCGTTGAATGCTTTGGATTGTAAGCGATCCTGCTGGTAGCGGCAGTGGAATAATCAGCTTCTGCCGGAAGGCAAGTGCAGGTTGAGTGGTCTGATTGTTATCAACGGTGAGCAGAGCGCTGTTGTGGCTACTGTATTGCGGGATGGATGTTATCGTGATGCGCCACTGGCCGGTGGATAAATCCTGTCGATATTGGTGGCGACCTATTGAAATAAACGAACCTTGCCCGTCCTGATGAAATGCATGCAAATAGGGCAGGGCGATCAGCTGAATGCGATGCGTCGTTAACGTATGCCTGTTGTAATCAGCTGCAGTGGCAGAGCTCACCAGCAGCATGAAACATGCAAAACCCGATGCTATCGCAAGACGCATCTAACCAGCCTGTTTTTGCTCTGTTTAACCCGGACGGAAACCGAACAGTTAAAATACAAATTCACGCTTTTCCGGCATGCCTTCCATATCCTGCAGCAATGTTTCAAACAGGCTTGTGCGCTGCCATGAAGATCCATTTTTGACAAAATGAACCAGAGATGCAGCCGGGTTAGCGCCGATAAAGGCCATCATCTGTCCGCCATCTTTTAAGAGCGCTTCGATATGAGCAGGTACTTTCATCAGAGCAGCGCCGATTACAATGGCATCGAAGGGGCCTTTCATCTCCGGACAGGCTGCCACTGCATCAGCATCCATGGCGTTGATGTGAACAATGGTCACATGATCAATACCGTGATCGGCAATATTCTTTTCGGCCTGTTTGGCCAGCTCCTTGTGAATTTCGCAGCTGACAACGGACTTGGCCTGCAGTGCCAGCATGGCAGTCAAAAAACCGGTGCCGGCGCCGATTTCCAGGATGCGTTCACTGCCACCAAGCATCAGGCTCTGTATAATACTGGCTTCCTGCAGCGGGGATAGCATCTCCTGATGGCAGGGAAGGGGAACATGACCCTCCATATAGGCCAGACTCTTGATATGTTCCGGAACAAAATTTTCTCTCGGCATGGATTCAATCAAATGCAGCGTAGTTTCATCCAGCACTTTGCAGCAACGAATCTGGTTGTCGACCATATTGCTGCGTGCTGCCTGAAAGTCTGTGACGGTCATATCGGATTCCCCTGTAATGATGATTTAACATGAACCAAATAATCCATGCGCGTTAAGGCAGAGCAATATGCAGCGAGCATCGAAAAATAGCAAGCGAATTGCAAACTAGCCATTGACATTGGGAGAACGGGATTAATGGGCGTCGATATCAAAGCGGAAGTCTCTCAAGACTTTTTTACCAGCGCCGAGCGTGCCGGCCTCGGCATAAATATGACCGTCCACATGAATGCGCAAGGCTGGCGCATTGCCACAGGTGATCCATAGCACAGAGGTTTTTTCGTTGATGGATGTGTGGAAGCCAGATTGTAACAGCACCTCCTTCAACAATGTTCCTTTCCCCGCTGTCGCCGGGTCAGGCATGGATATCTGCAGCCAGACCGGCGCATTGACCGCATCGAAACGGAAATGGTGCATGACAGATTTATTCGGAACCGCGCCAGTTGGTACAACGGTAGTTATCTGCCCGGAGGGGGGGGGGTCATCTGGTTTCTGCATGTGGCTCGTATGTGCGGCGGCAGGAGAGGATGGCGGAGCGGCTGAAGGAGTGCTGTCTGCTACGGCCAGGCTTTTTCTGGCCGGCTCTGCAGCCTTCTCCGGATGCTGTGGATTGATGGCGTGTGATGTGGAGGATGTGGAATCGAATGGGAGCTGTTCTGTCGACGGTGCTTGAGAGACACTAACCAGATCACTGTCCTCAATACGACTCTTTTGCGTGCTGATGTTGAACAGTATAAACAGTAACACAAAAGCGATGCCGGCCAGCCAGGCCCAGCGGCGTGAAGGAGCGACTGGTGGATCGGGAAATGTCAGCGGTTTTGTCAGTGCATATTGATCATGTTTCAGGCGTTCTATTTCAGCAGCAAGATCAACATGCAGGTATTGGCCGTACTGGCGCAGAAAACCCAGCATATAGACATCGTCTGGCATATTGTTCCAGTCGCCTTGTTCCAGCGCCAGCAGGTGACGTTTTTGTAATTTCAGTTTGCGCACCGCTTCTTCAAGCGATTCGCCAGCCGACTCGCGTGCCTGACTAAGCTTGCGGCCGATTTCCAGTAATAAGGCATCTTTTCCCGGCGCTTCACCTGTCTGCAGCGGCGTCTCTATGGGTTCCGATGATGATAAATCGTTCATGGCTTATCGAGACGATCGCTTATCAAGACGATCTAATTCATTTTGCGCCCAGGCCTTGTCCAGAGCTACCGATGTGTGTTGGCTGAAACGGGTCAGGATATCTCTGGCACTGACACTATCGTGCTGTTGCTTCAACACGGCGACCAGGCCTTCAACTGCTGGACGGTTATCCTGCTGTTCGCGAACCAACATTTCATAGAGCGCACGTGCTTCGCGCAGTTTGCCATGCCTGGCATAGGCATTGGCCAGTTTGAGGCTGACAAGCGCACTGCCGGGATTGAACACCTGCGCCTGTTGATAGGCATGAATGGCCGCATCGAACCTGTTCTGCCCCAGCAGCGCATCGCCCAGATTGATAAAGGCGAGATCCTGATGGGGGTAGCTAGGATCATCAAGAGCCTGGCGCGCCGCCTTTTCCGCTGCCGGAAAACGTTTCAGCCGATTGAGCAAGTTGGCATAATTATTATAGGTGGCGGCTCCTGCATTATGACGAATGGCTCGCAGGTAAAATGTCTCTGATTTCTTCATGTCGCCGCGCAGTAGCCAGGCATAGGCCAGAGCGTCCAGCACCTGCGGCTGATCAGGCAGAATATCATTGGATCGCATCAGTTCCTGAAATGCCTTGGGAAGCATGCCCAGTTTACCAAGCGCATCCACGCCAAGTCGATAATGTATATTGGCCAGACGAGCCTGTTTGCTTGGGCCGTCAATTTTAACGGCGGTGGAACAGGCGGTAAGCGCCACCAGTAGCACGCCTGTGATCAGCATGCGCATACTCCTCACAGAAAACGCTCTACCAGCGCATGAATCGGACGTATGGCTTCATCATCCTGCGCTTGGAGGTCGGCGAAGATACCGCTTTCGAGCGCACGGTGACATGTGCAGGCAGCTGCAGTATTACGCTCTACTGCAAAAAAGTGCTGCAGCATACGCTGCGCTCTAGCCACATTGCCGTGCATGATTTCAACAATGGATTCCACTGACACATCGTCCTCTTCTTCATGCCAGCAGTCGTAATCAGTGCTCATGGCTACGGTGGCGTAGCAAATCTCGGCTTCGCGGGCCAGTTTCGCTTCCGGCAGATTGGTCATGCCAATCACATCCATGCCCCATCTGCGATATAGCTTTGATTCCGCCCGGCTGGAAAACTGCGGCCCCTGCATGACCAGATAGGAACCCTGTTGGTGGGTGCGGATCTCTGCTTTGGCGCAGGCTGTCGCCAATTCAGATTTGAGGCAGGTGCAAATCGGATCGGCCATGGATACATGCGCCACGACCGGGCCGTCGAAAAACGTGGATGGGCGGCTGTGGGTGCGATCAACAAACTGATCGACCAGTACGAAATCGCCCGGTGCAATATGTTCACGCAACGAGCCGACAGCCGAGATTGAGATAATGCGATTCACGCCGGCCAGCTTCATGGCGTAGATATTGGCGCGGTAGTTGATTTGATGCGGCGGGATTTTATGGCCGCGCCCGTGGCGGGGCAGGAACACCACTTCATGACCATGAATCGTGGCCAGCATCAGTGTATCGGAGGGTTTGCCGAATGGCGTATCAATATCCAGATGCTCAATGGCTTCAATGCCTTCAATATCATATAGCCCACTGCCGCCGATAATGCCTGTGCGTGCTGCCTGTTGCGTCATAATCATCCCTTCGTGTCTGCGTTGCTATCTGCTTTGGTATCTGCTTTTAACTGGCCGCATGCGGCCATAATGTCATCACCTCTTGAGCGCCTCACAGTGGCACGAATACCTTTAGAAATCAACCATTGCGCAAATACCTTCATGTTCTGCTTTGATGTACCTGCGTAGGGGCTGCCGGGATAAGGGTTAAACTGAATCAGATTGACCCGTTCCCGTTCAGGGTTTACGAATCGAATCAGCGCCTGCACATCTTCATCCTGATCGTTGGTTTGATCGAGCAGGACATATTCAAGCGTGATATGGCGCTGTTTGCCGATGGAATAGGCATTCAGGCAAGCGCGCAGTGCCTGTAACGAGTATTTGCGATTGATCGGCACCAGTGTATCACGTTTGTCGTCGATGGCTGAATGCAACGAAATGGCCAGATTGACCGGATAAACCGCACCAAGTCGCTGAATCTGCGGAATCAGGCCTGACGTGGACACGGTGATGCGGCGGCGCGAAATGTTCAACCCATCCTTATCCATCAGCAGGCCGATACTGCTCAACACAGCATCCTCATTGGCCATCGGCTCGCCCATGCCCATATAGACGATATGCGTGATATCGCTATGCAGTTCATCCGGCAGGGGCTCTGCATGCAGGTCGGCCTTGATGGCCAACACCTGCGCAATAATTTCGCCAGCCGTCAGATTGGCTTCAAACCCTTGCGTACCAGTATGGCAGAATGGACAATCGAACACGCAACCGACTTGCGATGAAATGCATACCGTGCCGCGTTTTTCTTCCGGGATGAATACCGACTCAATCATCTTGCCGGCAGCGCGCATACGGGTAAGTGCAAAGACATATTTGCGTGTGCCGTCCACCGAGCATTCGCGCCGGATCAGTTTCAGCGGTTCGCAGCAAATTTCATCCTTAAGTTTCTGGCGCAGATCGGACGATATATTTTTCATTGCATCGGGACTCAGCACGCCCTTGTTGCGCCAGTCGAGAATCTGTCTAGCTCTGAATTTCGGTTGTTTCCACGTTGCCACCAACGCTTGAAGTTCATCAAGCTTCATGGCCGGTAGTTGTCGTTTATCGCTGTTCATGCGACGCATTGTGTCAGAGGCCAGGGGCTCAGGGTAGCTTCTAGTCTCGATACCCTCTATTCCGATTGTGGAGTAGGGCAATGCGACGGGCTTTCCGTTAGGATTCGGGCATGACAACTTCTCTGGCCAGCGATACGCCCGTTTGCATACCCCGCTCCGAATTTGAAACGATGTTGCAATTTTCGCGCATGGTATTTCAATTGAAAGATAATTCCGCCTATCTGTCGGCTTTGGCGGATGTTTTGCCGGAGACGGCGCGCATTGCCACGGTATGGCCGAGCGTGTTGATGGGCTTTGATTTTCACCTCACTGCCGAGGGGCCAAAACTGATTGAGATCAACAACAATGCCGGCGGCCTCTATATCGGCGATGGCCGATGGCTGCCGCAACCGGATATTCCCGAGTTGCATGGTGCGCTGGAGGCGCGGCTGGTTGATATGTTTCATGCCGACTGGGCGACGATTGCCATTATGGATGAAGATGTGATTCGTCAATTCATGTATCCCGAGATGCAGGCCTATGCGCAATTGCTCGGCAACAATGGCCGCCGTGTGATAGTGGTCAGCCCCGAGGATTTACAGATGGACGATGATGGTCTGAGTTGCGATGGCATTCGCATTGACGCCATTTATAATCGCCATACCGATTTCTATCTGGAAGGTGAGGATGTGGCGCATATTCGCCAGGCTTATGAAAAAGGGCAGCTCATTGTGAATCCGCATCCGCGTAGTTACGCCCTGATCGGCGATAAAACCCGCATGGTCGACTGGTGGCGTGATGGTTTACTGGAAGGCTGTGTTGATCAGGCGACAGTAGAGCAGATTCGTGCGATTACGCCGATGAGCCGCCGCATGGCCGATATGGATGCCACGCAGGCATGGGCGAAACGCAAGCAGTGGGTGTTCAAACCGGCGGCGCGCCATGGCGGCAAAGGCGTGCTACTCGGAAAAGCCATGAGCCGCAAGCGTTTTGAAGCGCTGAATGTGGCTGATACCATCATGCAGCAGCTGGTGCCGCCTTCCGAAATTGACATCGATGGCAGTCGAATGAAACTGGATATTCGACTGTATATGCACGGCGACACACTGATTGCGCTGGCCGGACGCGTATGGCGCGGGCAGGTAACCAATTTCCGCCAGCAAGGCAGCGGCTGGGTATCTTTGCGTGTTGATGGTTGAGGATGGCTGAATCGAGGGTGGCTGTGATTGTACCGGTGTTCAATGAGGCACGCGTGCTGCCATCACTGATCGGGCAACTTCAGCGTTTGAACATTGATGAGTTGATCATTGTCGATGGCGGTTCGACCGATGCAACGTGTAATTTACTGGCTCAATCCGGCTTGCACTGGGTCGTATCAAAGCCCGGCAGAGCCCTACAGATGAATGCTGGAGCCAGTATCTGCAATAGCGATATTCTTGTTTTTATTCATGCAGATACTGTGATTGGTTCAAGTCATATTTCAAGATTTCGAGAGGTCATGTGTGATGCTGATGCGGTCGGTGGCCGCTTCGATGTGCGTCTCTCCGGCGACAGGGCTGTTTTTCGGATGATCGCCTTTTTTATCAACCTGCGTTCGCGCCTGTCAAAAATCAGCACCGGAGATCAATGTCTGTTTGTGCGACGTTCCGTGTTTGAACGCATGGGCGGCTTTCCCGATCAACCGCTGATGGAGGATATCGAGTTTTCAAAGCGTCTGAAACGGCTAGGTCGGGTAATCTGTTTGAGAGATACAGTAACCACCAGTAGTCGCCGCTGGGAACATAACGGGGTTACCCGCACTATCATGCTGATGTGGAAGTTGCGCTTGCTTTACTGGCTCGGCGTATCGCCCGAAAAGCTGGCGCGCATCTACAGGGATGCGCGCTGATGAAGCGTACAGGTATTCAGCTGGTTGTGATGTGTAAGGCACCGGTGCCGGGCAAGGTTAAAACGCGACTGATGAGTCGATATACGGCGGATGAGGCTGCCGCACTACACGCTGCGATGGCGACGACTGTGATTGAACGGGCCAATCGCCTGTTTGTCGATGTGGTGATTGCCGCTGATGATACGGCGCACACTTTTTTCGCCACATTCGGACAGCCTGTCGTAAAGCAGGGAGAAGGGGATCTGGGCGCGCGTATGCAACGGCAGATTGAACGAGCCATGCATAGCGGCGTAGCGGCGGTGCTATTGTTGGGTACGGACTCACCGCATATGCCGGATTCGCGTTTGATGATGGCTGCGGAGGCGTTGTGCGATGTCGATGTTGTGCTCGGCCCGGTCGAAGATGGCGGTTATGACCTGATCGGCATGAATCGTTTGCTGTCTGTTTTTGAAGGTATCTATTGGTCATCCACCCATGTGCTCAGCCAGACACTGGCCAATATCCACCGGAAGCAATTGTCGGTCAAACAACTTGGAATATCATTCGATGTGGATTTTCCCGCTGATGTCGAACGCGCTCGTCAGGCTGGCTGGCTCCGGGTTCCGTCTGTGGCCTGATGCTGCTCTCCGAGCTCTGATGTACTGACATCTGATGTAGTAATAATTGCTAAACGCACTGTAGTATGTAATCATTGAACCTCTCGTAGCGTCTAAATGCCTGAATGTCTAAGGCCGGTGGAGGGAGGTGTCATGCAATCTATTTCCTGTTCGATCCGTTCCCGCTACATGCGCAGCTTCTCATTTCTAATGGTCTTCCTGCTGCTCGCTGCTTTGGCCGGTTGCGGCGGCCACCGGGCTCCCGGAGCGCCAACCTATGATCCTATTGAGAAAGTGAACCGGGGCAGTTATTGGTTCAACGACAAACTCGACAGACTGGTGCTCAAGCCGTTATCGCAAGGATATACCGCGATTGTGCCCAAACAGGGGCGTGTCATGGTATCCAATTTCTTCGATAATGCCCTGTATATGGATACGATCCTGAATGATTTTCTGCAGGGCAAGGGGGCGCAAGGCGTTTCCGATGTCGGGCGCTTTACTGTCAACAGTACAATCGGGGTTGCCGGTCTGTTTGACCCGGCGACGCCGATGGGACTGGAAAAACATCAGGAGGATTTTGGCCAGACGCTCGGGGTATGGGGCGTCGGGCAGGGAGCCTATCTGGTTTTTCCGGTTTACGGCCCCAATACTGCGCGTGACACGCCGGGACTGGCCTTCAGCACGGCGACCAGCGGGGTTTTCTGGGCCGGCGTATTCCTTAATCCAGCGGCCTCGATTCCCATTTCAATACTGGCAGCGATCGATCTGCGCAGCCGTGCATCCAATGCGATTCGATTCGTTAACGAATCGGCTCTCGATCCCTATGTCTTCACGCGTGAGGCGTGGGTACAGCATCGTACTTTCCTGATTTATGACGGCAATCCGCCCGAAGATCAGTTTCAGGATGATTTCGGTGATGATGAACTGAACAGTGAAGATTCAGGTTTTGATGGTGCATCGCTGAATTAACCTGCAATCAATTTTCAGAATTTCGGGCTTTCAATTGCCAGCAGTTCCACATCATAAATCAGCGCGACATTGGGCTCGATCTTTTTTGCCGAGCCATGATCGCCATAGGCCAGTTCGGGCGGAATGAAGAAACGGTAACGGCTGCCGATGGTCATCAGGGTCAAGGCTTCTCCAAGTCCGCCAATCACGCCTTTGACAGGCAGCACGACAGAGCGCCCTTTTTTATAGGTGCTGTAAAATTCCGTTCCATCGCTCAGGTGGCCACTGTATTGCACCCGTACGATGCTGGAATTGTCAGGATGTGCGCCATATCCCTGGCGCAGTTTAACATATTGCAAGCCGCTTGAGGTGACTGCGACACCCTTTTTTTTCCTGTTATCGTGCATGAATGATCTGGCTTGTTTGAGGTTCTTTTCCGCCAGTAGTTGGCGTTTCCTGGCATAGAAACGATCACGGAATTTTTTGGCACTTTGGACGGACAGCAGTGTTTTTTTACCGGCCATGGTATCCTGAAAACCGAGCAGGAAGCGATCAATATCAATTTTCATCTGGCCCTGTTTGAGTGAATCCGCAACCTGTATGCCAAAGGCGTAACTCAACTTTTGCGTGCTGTTTTTGAGCATGATTTCAGGGGCTTTGCGGCGTTTTATATGGGCTTTTTTGACCGTTTTGTGGTTTGCGGTGTGGGCTGTTTTGGCCTGCGGATGTCCGGCTGCGGCATTCACAGGCATGGGTAAACTCAAGATCAATAGTGCCGCCCATACAACACAGATATTTTTTACCATGATTAAATCACCTTCGAGAAATTTGAGCCCTCTTTTTTCTTCTGCAGGTAGGCGTCGAACACCATGGCAATATTACGAATCAATAACCGACCCGCTGGCAGCACGGTCAATCCGTCATGGCGCAATTCAACCAGTTTATCTGCTTGCATCTCCTGCAAATCTGCCAGTCCGTCTGCGAAATGTTGCCTGAACACAATGTTGTAATCACGTTCAAATTGTCTGTAATCCAGTGCAAAATCGCACATCAAACGCATGATCACCTGGCGGCGCAAGTGATCTTCATTAGACAGGATATAACCCCGGAATACCGGAAATTTACCGGCCTGCACAGCTTCGGCGTAAGCATCCATCTCCTTGCGGTTTTGGAAAAAACCGCCGCCGACATAGCCAATCGAGGTAATACCAAGTCCGATCAGATCACAGTCAGCCTGAGTGCTGTAGCCTTGGAAATTACGGTATAATTTACCTTCTCGCTGGGCGATGGTCAGTTCGTCATCCGGTTTGGCGAAGTGATCCATGCCGATAAAGACATAACCGGCGTCCAGTAGTTTATTGATGCTGTGTTCAAGAATATTGAGTTTTTCCTGCGGCGAGGGGAGGGCGGCTTCGTCAATACGGCGCTGCGGCATAAACATGTGCGGCAGGTGGGCGTAATTGAACAGGGCGATGCGATCCGGACTGAATTCGATGATCGTATCCAGCGTCGCATTGAATGTATCCACCGTCTGATGTGGCAAACCATACATCAGATCAATATTCATCGACTCGAAGCCATGCTGACGCGCCTCATTTAATACGCGCAGCGTTTCTGCCTTGCTCTGGATGCGGTTGACCGCTTTTTGCACAATCGGATCGAAATCCTGCACGCCCATGCTCATACGGTTCAGGCCGATCTCTTCGAGTACGCGCACCGTATCTTCATCGCATTCACGCGGATCGATCTCGATGCTGAATTCGCCCTCATCTTTGGCGACAAAGTGGAAACGGTGGCGCAGCTTATCCATAATCGTCCGCATCTGATCATTGTTCATGAATGTCGGCGTACCGCCGCCGAAATGCAGCTGGGTGACAGGGCGCTTGCAAGCTTCGCCGTTCGCGTCTTGCAGACTATCGGCCACCTTGTCAATCTCCTGCAACAGCAGTTCAAGATAGGGCTCGGCGCGGTGGTACTGTTTGGTAACAATCTTGTTGCAGCCACAGTAGTAGCAGACGGTATTGCAGAAGGGAATATGAATATAGAGCGACAGCGGCGCATCGTCGCCGGCCACCCGTTTTAGGGTGGCGGCATAATCATCAGCGCCAATACCGGCATGAAACATCGGTGCAGTCGGATAGGAGGTATAACGTGGCCCCGCCTTGTCATATTTTTTGATGACGTTCAGATCGAACAGATCGGCACCGTCCAGCCGTGAGGCATAGGTTGTGGAATTAAGAGTCATGGTTGCGGGTTCTTCCTCAAAATGCTTGCGATAGTATTAGAATAGCCCTAACTATTTACTGAGAAGGGAGAGGGCGCAAGGATCGCTTGTATCTGTCTGCTTCTCAGAGTGCGCTCTGGGGTGCTGGGCTACTCGTTTTCAGCCATGTAATCGCCGATTGTGAATTATCGAATGCGCCCTCCAGTTGGGCTGCATATGCCTTTTTGAGGATATCGCCCATCTCCGGTCCGGGTTCAGCAATGCCCAGTTTCAACAACAGTTTACCCGTTATAATCGGTTTGGGCGCGGCCTGATGATGATTCAGTACGGTAGCCTGTTTTAACCAGGAGAATGCCGGTCGTGAGGGTGGAGCAGGGGCGCGACCGGAAGCATCCGCTTCAACCAGCATCTCCCACAGTTCAATATTGGTCGGCTCCAGCCTGTGAGCCAGACGGCGTACAGCCCTTGGGGTCGGCTCGCCATGCAGATGGGTGATATGATCCAGTATAAGCGGACGGATATATTGAAGCAGTCGGTCGGGCGCTCCAATGTTGCGCATGAACTGCTTTGTCGGGGCAATGCCTGCTTCACTATGTCCCGGAGAGGTTATATTCCCTGACTCGTCCGGGGCAGTGCAGGCTGGCTTGCCGAGATCATGGCACAGGCTTGAGAACAGTAAATATTCAGTCGTATGATCATCCAGACCGTTTTTAGCGGCAATGCGTGCGGCCTGATCGCATACCTGCAACGTGTGATTCCACACATCGCCTTCAGGATGCCAGCGGGGCGGCTGCGGACAATCAATCAGAGCCTGGAATTGTGGATAGCGTTGAAGCCAGCCGCTGACTCTGAGCGCCTGTAAACCATAGGAAGGAAATGCAGCATGGCTCCATTTCTGCCACTCGCCCCAGATGCGTTCCGTCGATAATGTTTCTGCTTCTGCAAACATGCTATTGCAAAGTGCAGCGGTGTCAGGATGCAGATTTAATCGAAAGCGCGCAGCAAACTGCATGGCTCTTAACGGTCTGAGCGGGTCTTCACGGAAAGCATTACTTATATGACGTAATACTCTGTTTTCAATATCCTTTATTCCATCATGAAAATCTATAATTTGATTATTCAGTGGATCGAACATCAAGGCATTGATAGTAAAGTCACGCCTTAAGCTGGCTTTTTCGGGAGGCAAATTTGGATCAATTGCAATATCAAAACCACGGTGACCACTGCCCGATTTTGACTCTGACCGGGGCATGGCCACATCAATTTCCAGTTGATCCAGCCAAAGCTTGAACACCCCGAAATGTCGTCCAACAAATTCCGTTTTACCAAGCATATTGAGCGTTGTTTTAAGCGCATCTGGCTGCATGCCATACACTTCCAGATCAAAATCTTTCGGTTGCATCTCAAGGAGAAGGTCACGCACACACCCTCCCACCAACCACGCATGGCCACCGGTATTGTTGATGTGACGGCAAAGTGTAAGTAACGATTCAGGCACAACGGTATTATCCAATGCAAGCATAGCCATATTCCACGTGCAGACATGCACAAAAGCAAGAAATTACACAATGAAAGATGATTAAGCAAAAAGAACCAACAGTTAGTTGTGTTGGTTCTTTTTGCTTTTACTTCTAAGTTCATCATCAGAAAAAATAAACCAACACTCATATATATATTAATATGTCTATTGTTCATATATTCTTGCCATATCGCGAAAATAACATATGATGCAAACCAGCAAAGTAACCAACATTTGTTTGGGGTAATTGTGTTGGTTCTTAAGTGGGTTTTTAGCCATGAAAAGAACCAACAGTGAGGAGATCTGATGGCTCTGTCTGAATCTGATATTAGTGTTACCAAAGTACCGTTTGGCAGGAATCAGTTTAAGGTTAGTGATGGTGGCGGACTCTATCTGCTGGTAAAATCATCAGGCCGATACTGGAAGCTGGCTTACCGATTTGGTGGAAAACAGAAAACCCTGGCATTCGGAGTTTATCCATCGGTAAGTCTCGATGAAGCGCGTAAAAAGCGTGAAGCAGCCAAGGCGCTTTTGGCACAAAACATTGATCCCGGGTTGATCAGAAAACAGGAGAAACTTGAGAAAAAAATAGCCGCTTCTCAAACTACAATTTCACAAGAGAAGGTAGTGGCTGAAGTCCATCAGGTTCCAAGGCGGCAACCGGTTGCATTGGATCCAGTCGAACAGACTAAACTGGAAATGCGTCGATTGGGCATCCTTAAAATACTGGCTGACTCGAATACATATTCAGCTAAAGATATTGTTCTGCATCAGAAACTGGATGACAATGGATTTAGAATATCCTTTGATCGTCTTAGAACGGATATCGCATGGTTATATGAACAACTGGCCGTACATATTGAAGTCGGAGATCAATGGGAAATTGCTTTAACACAATCAGGCCTGGATGCTGTGCATGGCCGCATGTGGATTCCAGGTATTCAACATTCTGCATTAGAAGAATAATAGAAGTAACTACTCAGCACCCCTGAGCCTAGCACTATACTGAAGGAATAATAGGCGCCTTCATCGGTCAATTGGGATACACCGGTTTTTTTACGAGATATCGTGAAGTCGTTCATCGTTCTGGGGCGCTGCTTATGGCGCGTGCAAAGCCAGACAACTGCCGTGGCGTTCGCTGTGGCTCAAGTGGATACCAATCGGCACCTGGTTCTGGTCGCTGATGGTCAATGGACTCACACTTACATTCTCTGATGTTTTAAGTATGCTTCGGCGCCATAAACGGGCACGACTTTTTTGAACATGGAGCACTTTGATTAAATTGAAGTCATTGTCTGGAATTTAAACGGGGCGTAGCGCAGCCTGGTAGCGCACTTGACTGGGGGTCAAGTGGTCGGAGGTTCGAATCCTCTCGTCCCGACCATTTTCTGTCCGGCATGATCGTTGATGGTTCGATCCATGCCGGAAAAAACATCACAGCAAAGGGGAACGCATAAGTGTGAAGAATCATTTGATGCCCGCACATGCGTCCCACTCTTTTGAGCGACCGCGACAACGCATGGTCAATGAGCAATTAGTCGCCCGAGGCATCCGGGATAAGCGCGTGCTTGAAGCCATGCTATCGGTGCCACGGCATCAATTTGTCGATTCCGCACTGGCCGCTCGCGCCTATCAGGATTGCGCCCTGCCCATCGGTTGCGGCCAGACAATTTCCCAACCCTATATGGTTGCACGTATGACCGAACTGCTTGAACTGCATGGTCATGAACGCGTACTCGAAATTGGTACGGGTTGCGGCTATCAGACTGCTGTATTATCCCGACTGTGCCGCAGGGTCTACAGCATTGAGCGTATCGAGGCACTGCACCATCGAGCCAGAAAAAACCTGCGCCAGGCGCGCCATGCCAATGTGATGCTCAAATGCGGCGACGGACTGCAGGGCTGGGAAGAATATGCGCCCTTTGACGCAATGATTGTCACTGCCGGCGGTTTTGCATCCGATCTATGGTTGCAGCAATTAAAACCGGGCGGCGTATTGTTGCTGCCGGAAGGCGCCGGTGGTGCGCACCGGTTGGTTCGGCGTCGTAAACACGCGCATATTATTGCCGAAGAATACTTTGATGCATGCACCTTTGTGCCGCTGTTGAAAGGGGTGAATCATCGCTGATGCCATAAACAGATTGTCAGTTTTCGCCTGGTTGAAAAGGCTTTACCACTGGACGCTGTCATGGTCCGATCACCCGAATGCGGGGTGGGCGCTGTTTGCCATCGCCGTGATCGAAGCCAGCGTATTTCCCATACCGCCGGATATTCTGCTAATTGCGCTGGCGCTCGGTCAACCACGCGCCTCATTTCGATATGCAGCGCAGGCCACTGCCGGGACGACTGTGGGCGCGGCCATCGGTTATGCCATCGGCATGTTTCTGTTTAATGCAGTTGCGCTGCCCATCATCGAATTCTATAACGCCATGGATGTATTCCAGCATGTCCAACAGTGGTTTGTTGATTACGGCGTCATGATTGTGCTGGTGGCCGGTTTTTCACCCATTCCATTCAAGGTGATTACCATTGCCGCCGGTACATTCGGTCTCTCTTTCCCCCCGTTTATTCTGGCCACCGTAGTTTCCAGAGGCGCCAGATTCTACCTGGAGGCAGCCCTGTTACGCTGGGGCGGCGATCGTCTACGGGGCTGGGTGGAACAGTATTTTGAGTGGCTGACGATAGCAGTAAGCCTGCTTGTAATTGGTGGTTTTCTACTGTTGTGGTTGTAGATTTAACCCTGCTTCAACGCCTTGTTGGCCGGCTCTTCTGTGTCGTCATCTTGCTGGCTGTCGCCGGTTGCTTTAGTACCAACCCGGCAATGCATACCGTATCTGTAGACAAACGCAGTCATCATGTTGTTATTCGTTACGTCAGAGCCAATGACACGCTATACAGCATAGGGAAAAAATTCGGCGTGGATTATCGCCTGATTGCCAAACGAAACCACATTCACTACCCCTATCGTATTTACGTGGGTCAACGCCTGTACATCAATCGAACTGCGCCCGGCCATCATGATTTGACAGCCGAAAAGATCAGGCGCATTTCAACGCCGTATCGTAGCGTGCACAAAAAAATCAAGCATAAGCGGATTCATAAAAAGAGAGTGCGTAAATCGGCACATTTAGCCAAAGCAAGAGGCTATAAAGGGCGCTTGATCTGGCCGGTCAAGGGCGTCGTGACCAGCAAGTTCGGCCCCAGAGGCAGCCGCATGCATGACGGCATTGATATCGGCGCCAGAGAGGGCACGCCAGTCCATGCCGCGGCATCCGGTCAGGTGGTGTATGCGGATTCCCGGCTCAGTGGTTATGGCAAGTTGATTATCATCAGGCATGCTGGAAACCTGTTCACGGCTTATGGACACAATAGCCGCATGCTGGTGAAAAAAGGCGCGCATGTGCGCGCAGGCGATGTCATTTCCAGAGTAGGGCACACAGGCAGGGCCACCGGCCCGCATCTGCATTTTGAAGTCAGGCGAGGTAGTACGCCGGTAAATCCGCTTGCCTATTTGCCGCGTTAAAAAGAGAATTGAAACTTATGATGGGTTTGAATATTTCTCTGTACTGTATAGACAACTGCTATTGTGGATTGGGTTCTGATGGCTGACCGCCTCAGTATGGAGCCAATGGCGATTTATATGCGTGAGATTTCACGCTATGACTTGCTTAGCGCCGAACAGGAGGTGGAACTCTCCAAACGTATCGCAGATGGCGATGACACGTCGCGCCAATATATGATTCAGGCCAATCTTCGCCTGGTTGTAAAAATAGCCCGTCGTTATCTGGGGCGAGGAATGGCGCTGGCAGATCTGATCGAGGAGGGCAATATGGGGCTCATGCGCGCGGTGGAAAAGTTTGATATCGCACATGGCTGCCGTTTTTCCACCTACGCAACATGGTGGATCAGACAATCGGTGGAGCGTGCGATCATGAATCAGGCCCGTACGATTCGGGTACCTGTCCATATCGCCAAAGAATATAATTCCGTATTGAGCCATGCAGCCAGGTTGCGAACCGCTTTGGGGCGCGAACCGAACGAACCGGAAATTGCCAATGCCATGAATATTCAGATAGAACGGGTACATGCGCTGCTAAGATCATCATTGAGTACTGAAAGTGCAGATGAAATGTTGCATCATGATGGCGACTTTACACTGTATGATATTACACCTGACGAACAGGCCAGCGCGCCTGGCGACAGCCTGGAAAAGAGTCGACGCAATGAAATGCTGCAAAAATGGATGAATCAACTGTCGGATAAAGAGTGCAACGTGGTACGCCTGCGCTATGGACTGGGAGACAGTCATGCACCATGGACGCTGGAAGCTATTGGCAATCACATGGGCGTTACACGAGAACGTATCCGGCAGATACAGATGGGCGCGCTGAAAAAACTGCGTAGAATGGTAGAGCATGAAGATGTTAGTTTTGAGGAGATTTTGTAATGACGGCAAAGATAGCTGATGACAGTCGCTGGCAGGATTATATTCGTGATATTCCCGATTTTCCCAAGCCGGGTATCGTATTTAAAGACATCACGCCGTTGCTGGCTAATGGCAATGCGTTTGCGGCAGTGGTTTCCGAACTGGCCTGTCTGGTGGGCAACGATGTGGATGCCATTGTCGGCATTGAATCACGCGGTTTTATTTTCGGCGCGGCACTGGCACAGCAGCTGGGGCTGGGGCTGATCACAGTGCGTAAGCCGGGTAAATTACCGGCTGATGTGCACAGCGTGGAATATGAACTGGAATATGGCGTTGACAGACTGGAAATTCATCGCGACGCTCTGAGTGCAGGCCATCGCGTCGTCATTGTCGATGATCTGCTCGCCACTGGTGGCACTGCCGCCGCAACGGTGGAACTGGTGAAAAAACTGGGCGCAGAAATCGATGCCTGCCTGTTTGTCATTGAACTGTCTTTTTTAGATGGCGCAAAAGCGCTGGGCGATGTCCCTGTTCACAGCCTGTTGCATGTTGAGTGATGACTATAATTCAGCGTGCAGAATACTCACGAAGTCGCTATGCTTCGAGCGCTCCGAAAAGCTGGGTTCGCCCTCGTAGCTCAGATGGATAGAGCGGCCGCCTCCTAAGCGGCAGGCCACACGTTCGAATCGTGTCGAGGGCACCATTTTTTATAAACAATAACAGAGGTTAAACCATGGAAGAAACACTGAATCCCGCTATACCCGTGCTGATTGAGGATGAGATGAAGCGCTCTTATCTCGATTACGCCATGAGCGTGATTGTCGGGCGCGCCTTGCCCGATGCCCGCGATGGGCTGAAACCTGTGCATCGGCGTATTCTGTATGCCATGCAGGATCTGGGCTGTACGCATGACAAACCGTTCAAGAAATCGGCACGCGTGGTGGGCGATGTGATCGGTAAATACCATCCGCATGGTGATACAGCCGTCTATGACGCCATGGTGCGCATGGCGCAGCCGTGGAGCATGCGCCATCTGCTGGTCGACGGTCAGGGCAACTTTGGTTCGGTTGATGGTGATTCGCCGGCGGCCATGCGCTATACTGAAGCGCGCATGAGCAGGCTGGCATCAGAATTATTGGCTGATATCGACAAAAATACAGTTGATTTTACGCCCAACTATGATGAATCGCTGAAAGAGCCAAAGGTCTTGCCGGCAAAGTTCCCCAATCTGCTGGTCAATGGTTCACAGGGTATTGCGGTGGGTATGGCGACCAATATTCCGCCGCATAACCTGGGCGAATCCATCAATGCCTGTATTGCACTGGTGGGCAATCCGGATATTGATGATGACGAGATCATGCAGATTATGCCCGGCCCCGATTTCCCGACCGGCGGCTTTATCTATGGTCGCAAAGGCATGCAGCAGGCATTTTCGAGCGGTCGTGGCTCGGTCACCATGCGCGCCAGGGCGCTGGTGGAAATTCATCCCCGCACCAAGCGTGAATCGCTGATTATCACTGAACTGCCGTATCAGGTGAACAAGGCGAATTTGATTGAAAATATCGCACATATGGTTCGCGACAAAAAGCTCGAAGGCATTTCAGATCTGCGCGACGAATCCGATCGAGATGGCATGCGCATTGCTATCGAGTTGAAAAGGAACGAAATTCCTGAAGTGGTGCTCAACAACCTATATAAGCATACCCAGCTCCAGTGCAATTTTGGCTGTAATATGCTCTCACTGGTTGATGGTCAGCCGAAACTGTGTGGCGTGCGCGAATTGTTGTTACACTTCCTCGATCATCGTCGTCAGGTCGTCACGCGCCGTTGCCTGTTTGATCTGGCCAAGGCCGAAGCGCGCGCCCATATTCTCGAAGGGTTATTGATTGCACTGGATAATATTGAGGAAGTGATCAAGCTCATCCGAGCCAGCCAGACGCCGGCGGAGGCCAAAGCCGGCCTGATGGATCGTTTCGGTTTGTCGGACAAACAGTCGCAGGCCATTCTTGATATGCGTCTGCATCGTTTAACAGGGCTCGAACGTGGCAAGATTCAGGCGGAGTTTGATGAAATCCAGAAACTAATTACACATCTGAAAGCCATTCTGGCCGATGAAAAATTACTCATGGGTGTGATTGTCGAGGAACTGGAAACCATACGCGATAAATATGCTGACCCGCGCCGATCTGAAATTATGGATGAAACGGCGGAACTCTCGGTTGAAGATCTGATTACCGAAGAGGATATGGTAGTCACGATTTCAAACGAAGGTTATATCAAACGTAATGCGACCTCGCTCTATCGCGCCCAGCGGCGCGGCGGCAAGGGCAAGACAGCTATGACCACCAAGGAAGACGATTTTGTGGTGCAGTTAATGGTCGCCTCGACGCACGATTATCTGTTGTTCTTCTCGGATCGCGGGCGCGTATTCCGCAAAAAGGTCTATGAAGTGCCACAGGCCGGACGCGCGGCGCGCGGCAAGGCGTTGGTGAATCTGTTGCCTGTGGAAAAGGGTGAAAAAATTTCCGCTACGCTGTCAATACGCGAATTTGATGAAGATCATTACATCGTCATGGCTACCAAGAACGGCGTCATCAAAAAGACCCGTTTATCCGATTTTCAGAATATCCGCGCCAACGGCATTATCGCCATCAAGATTGATGATGACGATGATCTGATCGGCGTGGTCGTCTCCAACGGCGAGCAGGATATCATGCTCTCGGCCAGTGGAGGCAAGGCGATTCGTTTCTCTGAAACTGATGTGCGTCCAATGGGACGAAGTACGCGCGGTGTCACCGGCATGCGTATGCCGGGCGGCTGCAAAGTGATTTCGATGACGCTGGTTTCGGATCGGGCCACATTACTGGCTGTTTCGGAAAATGGTTTCGGTAAACGCACATCTGTATCTGATTACAATGTCCAGAAACGCGGTGGGCAGGGCGTATTCACGCTCAAAACAGGAGGGCGCAATGGTGCCATGATCGGCGCGCTGCTGGTGCTCGATGAAGATCAGGTGATGATGATGACCGATACAGGCCGTCTGGTGCGCATCAAGATGGACCATGTTTCTGTCATTGGTCGCAATACGCAGGGCGTGACACTGTTTGGTGTGAATGACAAGGAACGCGTCATCGGCGCTGTGCGCGTGGCTGAAAAGCAGGAAGATGACGATATGAATGAAGCTGCGGATGAAGTGGCTTCTACCGAAGATAACACTGAGGCGGGTGGAGAGCTAAATGATTGATCGTCAGGCATTTCGCCGTTCGTTTGATGAAATGAGCGCTGCATTGGCACGCCGGGGCATGGATGTCGATGATCCGAACGGGCCGTGGGGCAGGGCGCGTGCGCTGGATACGCGCCAGCGTGAATTAAAAAGTCAGGCCGAAGCACTGCAGGCAGAACGCAATCGCGTATCCAGGCTGATTGGTCAGAAAAAAGGTAAAGGCGAAGATGCCAGCGCCGAACTGATAGCTATGGGCGAAGTATCACGCAAGGTAAAGGAACTCGAAGCTCAGGCCAAAGAGGCCGAGGCAGCATTTACTGCCGTGCTGATGGAAATCCCCAACCCATTGCATGCATCTGTACCGGACGGCAACAGCGAAGATGATAATGTGGAAATCCATCGGTGGGGCGATCCGCGCAGGGATGAAGTTCCACCACACTGGGATATCGGCGCTGATCTCGGTATACTCGATTTTGAAGCGGGCGCAACATTGGCCGGTAGTCGATTCACCGTTTTGAGGGGCGCGGCAGCACGGATGGAGCGCGCCCTGATGCAGTTCATGCTCAATACCCATGTCGATGAGCACGGTTATGAAGAAGTATGGGTACCGGCGATTGTGAATCGTAAAACCATGACCGGCACTGGCCAGTTACCGAAATTTGAAGATGATCTGTACAAGCTGGAAGGGGAGGATGCATTCCTGATACCCACCGCTGAAGTGCCAGTGACCAACCTGTATCAGGGTCAGATTCTGGATGCCGAAAACCTGCCAATTCGTCACTGTGCCTACACCCCCTGTTTTCGCCGTGAAGCGGGGTCAGCCGGGCGTGATGTGCGCGGCATGATTCGTCAGCATCAGTTCGATAAGGTAGAATTGGTGCATCTGACCACGACAGAGCGAGCCCTGTCTGATCTGGAAACGCTTACCGGCCATGCCGAAGCCATTTTGCAGGCACTGGAATTACCCTACCGTCTTATTGAATTATGCGGCGCTGATGTCGGTTTTTCGGCTCAGAAAACCTATGATCTGGAAGTGTGGTTACCAAGCCAGCAGTGCTATCGCGAAATTTCATCCTGCTCATCCTTCGGGCAGTTTCAGGGGCGACGCGCCGGCATCCGTTATCGGAAGGAGGGGGGCAAACCGCAACCGGTAGCAACACTGAATGGTTCCGGTTTAGCTATAGGTCGCTGTCTGGTCGCCATTCTCGAAAACGGTTGGCAGCAGGATGGATCGGTTGCCATCCCCCAAGCACTGCAGGGTTATATGGGGGGAGCACAAAGCATCATGTAAATTAAGCCGCCTCTTTTATCTTAATGACATCATTTTTCTGCGTTGGTATGTTCAATAGTTGAATGATTTCATCCGGGCGAGCCAATACGTCGGCAAGGCAGTAGTCATCCAGCACATCCATGAACGCCTTGCGCGCCTTATACAAAGCGTGCCTAAGTGCGCAGACAGGGGATATGGTGCACGTGTTCTTCTCATAATCAAAACATTCCAACAAATTAAAGTGCGGTTCGGTATGACGCACGACTGCACCGATATTGATTTGTTCAGGGGCGACCGACAACTCCATGCCACCTGATTTACCCCGCATGGTGGTAATCCAGCCACTAGATGACAGATTATGCACTACCTTGACCAGATGATTCCGGTTTATATTAAATGCATCAGATATTTCAGAAATAGTACAGCGCCTGTCCGGGTGCAACCCAAGAAACAGCAGTACGCGTAGAGAGTAATCAGTATATTGAGTTAATTGCATAGGGGGAAACGTATATTAAATTGACAGCTTTTGTCCAGTGTTGTTAATATATACCGGATGCAAAGTTAATTTGATTCACAAATACGGAGGGAAAGATGAGTTCAGTATATAATCAACTTGGAGGAGTGGCAGCCATAAATGCCGCCGTCGATGTGTTTTACCGCAAGGTATTGGATGATAAGTATATATTACCCTTCTTCGAAGGGGTGGATATGGACAAGCAGGCTGGCAAACAAAAAGCTTTTCTGACCATGGTGACCGGTGGCCCAAACAGTTATACAGGCAAAGACATGCGGGAAGGGCATCGTCATTTAATCAGAATGGGATTGAATGATTCGCATTTCGATCACATTCTGTGTCATTTACGTTCTACGCTGGCTGAGCTCGACGTACCCCAATCATTAATCGACATGGTCATCAGCGTTGCTGATAGTACCCGAGATGATGTGCTGGACCGATGATCTAAGTTACATTGTTTTTTCGATTTCAATGTTCATTATGCCTCCTTTTTACAACGTCGCATAATGAATATTATGTAAAGTTATAAGGGGACAAATTGCCGGATCGTATTTTAAATAAAGATAATTATTACGATAAGTTATATACGCTTATGGGTGTATTACGTAAAGAGTGCCCGTGGGATCGCAAGCAAACCATTGCATCACTTCGGCAGTACACGCTTGAAGAAGTACATGAAGTCATTGAGGCCATTGATCAAGTAGATGTCAATGGTGACTGGCAGCCTCTCAAGGCAGAGCTTGGGGATCTGCTGATTCAGGTGCTGTTCTATGCATGCATCGCTGAAGAGTCCGGGCAATTTAATCTGGCTGATGTGATTGATGGCTTGATTGAAAAAATGATTTACCGCCACCCGCATGTATTCGACCAGCGACAAGCTGAAAATCTGGATGAGCAATGGAACAAGCTGAAAGATGCGGAACATACTGACAGGCAAAGTTTAATGGATGGTATTCCCCCACTGCCGGCTTTGAAATATGCCCAGAAACAGCAGCAACGTGCTGCTCGTGTTGGCTTCGACTGGACTGAAGCGACAACAGTGATTGAAAAAATGCATGAAGAACTGGCTGAGTTCGAATATGAAGTGCGTCATCAGTCCGGCCCTGAACGACTGGAGGATGAATTTGGCGATATTCTGTTTACACTTGCCAACCTGGCTCGGAAAATGGATCTGGATGCAGAATTATGTTTGATGCGAACCAATCGCAAGTTTGCGCATCGATTTAGAAAAATGGAAGATTTGGCAAACCAGTCTGAGCAATCGCTCTCTGATATGGATATCAATGCATTGGAATTACTATATAAAAAAGCCAAGGAACAGGAGACAATGGGAGTCAATCATGGGTGAAAAGGCAGAAATGCAGGCAGATCAGCAGCAGGAACTGCAAATCCAGGTACCACCTGAAGTTCAGGCTGGTCGCTATGCCAACCAGCTGTTTGTAACGCATACACAGGAAGAGTTTCTGCTGGATTTCATCTTGGCTACACACCCTGCCGCCGTGCTGAATTCTCGTGTGATTGTCAGCCCTTCTCACGTCAAACGCATTATAGCTGTCTTGCAGGATAATATTGCACGTTATGAAAGCGTATTTGGTGAAATTCAGGATGTCGCGCCAGCCGGAAAACCGGATCATATTGTCGCCAATTAACGGTTGCCAATTAACATTGTCTTGCCCTTTTAGCAGATAAACCTTTACCGCAACTTTGCAACAGTAATACTTGGCGTACGATGAATTGGACAATCTCAAATCAACTGACTATGGCAAGGGTACTTCTTATTCCTGTATTTATGGGAGCCTTTCTTATTCCTGGTGATTTGGGACACTGGTTATCCGGTACGTTATTTATTCTGGCTTCAATCACAGACTGGCTGGATGGATATCTGGCCCGCTCTCGCGGGGAAGTTACGCCGTTTGGCCGTTTTCTTGATCCCGTTGCCGATAAACTACTGGTTGCAGCCGCACTTGTTCTGGTGGTTTCCGCTGACATGGCCCCTGCCCTGCTGGCTGTCATCATTATTGGACGTGAAATCACCATTGGCGCGCTACGCGAATGGCTGGCGCAGCGATCTACCATTGTGTATGTTTCCCAACTCGCTAAATGGAAAACAGCCATCCAACTGCTCGCTATTTCCGCACTGCTGATACATGTTGATCTGTTCGGCATATCCCTGCATGAAATTGGTCTTGTGTTGTTATGGATTGCTGCCGCGCTGACACTCTGGTCAGGTTATGAATATATGCGTGATGCATGGCCCGAACTGATGGATGGGAATGAAAGCTGACATGCCGCCATGTTGATGACCAATTGCAACGTAGGTTTTGATATTTGTCATCTTTTGATTGACGGAACAAAAGCGTTCGCTAATCTTCGCCGCGTTCCAAAGGTCCCCATCGTCTAGTCGGCCTAGGACACCGCCCTTTCACGGCGGCAACACCGGTTCGAATCCGGTTGGGGACGCCA
>JALUWF010000005.1 GCA_027019785.1 Mariprofundus sp.
TCCGTTCGTGACTGTTCCTGCTCGCTCATATGTAATAACTCCGCTTTCATTCGACACCCCCAAATCAAACGCTAAAGGGGACATTTCTATTTTGCTAAAAGCGGACTTTTTCATTTTGCGCCTACACGTCTTTATGATCCTTGTCCTTCTTCTTTTTGCCATGCTTCTTGTCACCGTCGTGATGTTCCGGTGCAAAGGCGAACGCATCTGCTGCGTTGCCCTTGTTGCCGGAAGCATCGGTGGCCGAGACATTCAGGGAGAAGTTCACCCCCTTGATCTCCAGCTTGCCGTGCTCGAACTCGGCCTTCATCTCATCATCGCGCTTGAGTTTAACAATCTGGCCATTGGTCACAGATGAATCATTCAGCGAGGCAGTCACGGTCGGATTCGGATCGGCGATATCGGTCGCTGAGAACGTGACCCGGAAGATCGCTTCATCCTCTTCCATGCCGACAGCAACCAAATTAGCCGTTACAGCCGGGGCTGTGATATCGACCACCGTCACACTCTGTGTACCGGTTGTGACGTTGCCATTGGCATCGGTTGCAGTCCATGTGACTACCGTTGTGCCCAGCGGATAAGTAGCCGGTGCATCAGAGATGATGGTAACCGGGAAGATATCCGTAGCAGTGGCAGAGCCGATTGAAACCGTGCTCAACACCCCGTTGGCCTCGACATTCACAGCCGCTGGAGCAGTCAGAACCGGAGCTGTGGTATCAACCACCGTCACACTCTGCGTACCGGTTGTGACGTTGCCGTTGGCATCGGTTGCAGTCCATGTGACTACCGTTGTGCCCAGCGGATAAGTAGCCGGTGCATTGGAGGTCACTGTCACTGCAAAGATATCCGTTGCCGTTGCTGTGCCGATGGAGACCGTACTATTCACTGCATTGGCTTCGACATTCACAGCCGCTGGAACAGTCAGAACAGGTGCCGTTGTATCAGTAATTGTCACATTCTGTGTGCCAGTGCTGACGTTGCCGTTAGCATCCGTTGCAGTCCAGTTCACTACCGTCGTTCCCAGCGGAAAGGTGGCAGGCGCATTGTTGCTTACGCTCACGACACCATCCACCAGATCGCTTGCAGTCGCAGTACCGATTGCAACGCTGCTATTCACAGCGTTCGCTTCAATGCTGACATTAGCAGGTGCTGTAATTACAGGCGCTGTATGATCAGTCACCGTCACAGTCTGCGTGGCTGTACCCGTGTTGCTGTGCGCATCCGTTGCACTCCATGTGATGGTGTATGTGCCCGGTGCAAATGGCCCGGTCTGATCGGGAGTCGCTGTTACAACGCCATCCACCAGATCGCTGGCTGATGCGCTTCCAAGTGAGACAATAGTCAGTGGTGCATTGGCCTCCATGGTGATCGCCGCAGGAGCAATGACAGTCGGTGGCGTATGATCGGTCACCGTTACTGTCTGTGTGCCTATTGTACTGTTCCCATTCGCATCTGTTGCAGTCCAGTGAATTGTTGTTGCACCCACGGCATACGAGGCAGGCGCATCATTGCCAAACGTGACCGGCCCGAACAAATCCGTGCCGCTTGCTGAACCCAGGCTTGCAGCCGTCAGCGCCCCAGTCGCTTCAACCGTAACATTGGCAGGTACATTCAATGATGGCGGCGTGGTGTCGACAACCGTAATCGTCTGCGTTGCGGTCGATGAATTTCTTGCCGCATCAGTTGCTGTCCAGGTCACAGTGGATGCGCCATAAGGAAAGCCCAGCGGGAAGTTGGCAATCGCATCACTGGTGATATTAGCCACGCCGACCGCATCGGTAGCCACTGCAGGGATCGTCAATACAAATGGTGTGTTCGGATTACCTGTAGCCTCAAGGGTCAGATCAGCCGGAGCTATTATGCTTGGCGGCGTCGAATCCACCACAGTGACATTCTGCGTGGCCGTGGAGGTGTTGCCATTGGCATCCCTGGCCGTCCATGTTACCACGGTTGTGCCGACAGGGAAGGTTGCCGGTGCATCCGATGTCACGGATACAGCGAAAATATCCGTAGCGGTTGCCGTGCCGATTACGACTGGCGTCTGCACAGCAGTGGCTTCAGTCGTAATATCCGCCGGAGGTGTAATCACCGGAGCAGTGGTATCCCGCACCATCACTGTCGTGGTTGCAGATGTGCTATTGTTTGCGCAATCGGTTGCGGTAACGGATACCGTTGTTACTCCCAAGGCAAAGGTTCCGACCGGTGAAATATTGAGAGAAACACCGCATACATCCGCCGTTGTGACGTATGGTGCTACATCGACAACCGCTCCACTGGCGCTGGTTGCTTCAGAAGCCGGAATCGCTGCAATACTGACAGTCGGCGCGATTGTATCCTGTACAGCCACTGAAGTTGTCGCTGTTGCAGTACCGCCTTTACCATCATCTACCTTCAACCTGATACTGTGGGTGCCGTTAGCCAGATTTACGGTAGGAGAAACACCAGTAGCAGAACCGCCAGCCCATACCCAGTTATAGGTCAGTGGGTCACCAGCTGGATCGGACGATGCGGAGCCATTCAACGTTACAGTCGTCACCGAACCTGTGGATTCCACGGTCTGCGCGGTACCTGCATCTGCCACAGGCGGATGATTCGGATTCAACTCCAACACAGCCACCCGTCTGGCGGAAGCCGGGCCGACCGTGCGTAGATAATCCATTCGCCCGTCACCGGTGAAGTCGGCAAAGATTCTCGGATGATAAAAACCAATATCTGAGTGACCGATTGTAAGTAATCTTTTTTGAATTACTCCCGATCCCTGAAGCTGATCACACGAAATGATAGTGTCACTTGAATTGTAGTGCGTTCCAGCTTTCCGGCAGTAATCAGCTTTGCCATCATGATTCACATCAGCAAACCAGCGACTATCAAGATATCCTAGATCGCCAGAAATGCGATATGTCGAATAGCCTGCAAAAGTTGAAGTGGCTCCATTTGTTTGAATGGTTGTACATCCGATTGAGGATGCGTTTGATCCCTTGCCACGATTACCAACCTCGCGGCAATAATCATCGGTTCCATTGCCATCCACATCGGCAAACCAACGTTGCCCCTTGTATCCAAAATCACCTGGGTAAAGTCTGGCAAAATAAACACTCTTTTTTGTACACAAAATGCTTGTAGGAGATGTGCTGCCAACCGCACGGCAAAATTCATCCTGGCCGTCACCATTTACATCGGCAAACCAGCGTTGACCTTCGTATCCCATATCTCCATAAATATGATATGTAGTAGAAGTAGATCCCGGCGTTGGAAAGGATGTACATCCAATTGAAAATCCATGTGCTTTATCACCAACCTCACGACAATAATCAGCCTTACCGTTGCCATTGGCATCAGCCAACCAGCGGCTGTGGGTATAGCCTAAATCGCCACCAATGCGCGATTTCTCGGTGAACGCCCCAGTGGCGCGATCGTAGGAGCTGCAAACAATACTTGTACCAACCTGCCGGCAGAACTCATCCTGCCCATCGCCATCCACATCGGCTGCCTGACGGAAAAGTGCCAAGCCGACTTCCGTAGGTGGAACTGCCGGCACAGCACTTCCTCCCACCGCAAAATTCCGAGCTTTCTGCCCCTGACCAGAGCCTTCCCGAACAGCAATAAATACAGCACTCATCCATCTCGGGTCGAAACGGGCCAGAAACTTCACCTTGATATCAAGCAAATTGCCAAGCAATTCAGCATCGCACCTGGCTCCCCACTGAACTACATTAGTACCTGCGGGTCGGGAAGCAAGACATTGCAGATTCGCATTAAAAGCAGGCTTCACTAAATAACGCACACGGTTTGGTTGATACGGAAGTCCGGTTCCACCTAAGGCTGTTATCGCATCTATCAATGCTTGATCGACCACCGAACTGGCATTGAATACGTTTTTTAACGCGTTGGCATCAATGGGGATCCCTGCTACGGACACACTTGACAAACCATTGAAAACACTCCCATTCAGAAAACTGGCACTGAGTGATCCATTTAATTTTACATAATTATAAAGATTTGTATTAGAGCCAGTTACCAACGGCAGTTGATAAACTTGTTCCCCTCCGCTCTGATTGCAAAGGTTGGATAGGGACCCATAATAATACTTTATGCTGGTTAATTGTCCGCTATCCTGGATAATTGTTGGGCATCCCGTAATTTTTCCAAAAAGCGGGCTAAAAAAAGTCGTGTTGGAAAGGGTGTTGTCTGTCAGCCAGTTGCCAGCGGCTTTGCCTGTATCGTAGGCCCATGAATAAGACTTGGCGGCTGCGCTGTTCGGATCGAACTTGGCTGCATTTATAGCATTATTTCTCGCCTGGTGTATCCAGTTCACCGTGCTGTTGCCCGCGTTGGTTAGCCAATCAAGCAGACCTGCTTTTGCCGGGGCTGCGCCCATGGTTATTATGGATACAATCGACAGTGCTACAATCATTCGTTTAAACATAAATTCCTCCATCTCCAGATATAGCCCGCATTGTTTGCTTTTCGATAGCCTGATGTAATTCCCTTTGGTAAAGAGTTTGACTAACCAAAGTTAGTTCCCTTTGGTAAAGAGTTTGACTAACCAAAGTTAGTTCCTAGTCTGCAATCGCTGCTGGGAGGAATGAGATGACGATACTACTGGCCGATGATCACGGCCTGTTTCGGGAAAGCATCAAGCGCTGGCTTGAAACTGTGGACAGTGATTATCAAATCACTACTGTCAAAAACCATGATGAAATACGCGCATATTTAAACGGCGGCAAACGCCCGAAGCTGATTATGATGGATCTCTGTATGCCGGGCATGGACGGGGTGGCTTCGATTCGATCCCTGCATGCCGACTGGCCGGATATTCCGGTGTTGATTGTGTCCGCCAATGAAGATAAAGC
>JALUWF010000006.1 GCA_027019785.1 Mariprofundus sp.
CGATTATCCCAATATCTATGCCGATCACTCTGCCGGTTCCGGTTTGACCGCCCTGACTCGCGATGAGGAGCACACCGTTGGATTTCTGCAACGGCATCAGGATCAGTTGCTGTTTGGCACGGATTGTGCTGATGCTGTGGGTTATGGCGAAGCGTGTCAGGGATCGCAGACACTGGCGACCCTGCGTCGACTGGCTCCGGATGAAACGATCCTGAACAAGATTCTCTGCCAGAATGCAAAGAATCTGTTCAAGATATAATTGCGCGGAAACGGGGTCTATGAGTAACATTTTTTTATTCAGTCGAACTGGAGTGTGGATGAACTTGCATCGGAATCACGCGCTTGCCTGGGAGGCGTACCATGATTGACCGATCAGTCATTCAACTCTTCGGCGTATCCATGCACGCCTGGACGATGGCGGAAACGGTGCAAGTCATTCGGGAGCGATTGGAGGCGGGTCTGTATACGCAACAGGTGGTGGTTAGCGCCGGCAAGCTGGTCAATATACAGTCTGACCCGAAGTTGGCGGCATCGGTGCTCTCCTGCGATATAATCAATATTGATGGCGCTGGCGTGGTGGTAGCCGGAAGAATGCTGGGCTTGGATATTCCCGAAAGAGTAACGGGTACTGATCTGTTTTATCGGTTGTTGACGATAGCGGAACAGGATCATTATTCGGTATATTTTCTTGGTGCAGAGGATGGGATTATCAGGGAAACAGTCCGGCGTATAGGTCGGGATTATCCACAACTGGAAATAGCTGGCTATCATCATGGTTTTTTTTGGGATGACGAAACTGCGGTAGTACAGGATATAAAGGCTTCGGGGGCAGAGATGCTCTTTGTTGGTATTTCATCACCAAAAAAAGAGAACTTTATTAACAAATGGGACAAGAAATTGGGGATGAAGTTTGTTATGGGTGTTGGGGGAACTTTCGACATTGTGGCCGGAAAAGTGAAACGCGCTCCTCTGTGGGTTCAGCAGTCTGGCTTTGAGTGGTTGTTCAGGGTGATACAGGAGCCTGGGCGATTGTGGAAACGATATTTGATTAGCAATACGAAATTTTTATGGATGTTGATCCGGGGCTGTATTCATCGGGATTATCGTAAAAATGGATGTGTAGGAAAAGGTTGATCTAAAAATATGGCTATAATGAAGATACTGGTATAGCCGTATTTTCATTGTTTCTTCATCTTCACGGGAATAATGCTTGCCGCATGTTGATGCGTAAACTGCATATTCGTGGGGTTCTCCGTGCCATAATCTACCTGATGGCGGTGCTGTTTGCGGTGCAGGTTATGGTGACATTGTTCCGCAGACACCGACGGGAAAAACCGTCGCAATATTTATCATGATGTTCAGCCTCGGTATGTTTGCCATGCTTACCGGAACCATTTCGGTCAAAGCAGCACATATCCTGTCCCGTAAAACCGATTGTCCACGTTGTAGCCGATCCATTCCGACCGAGTTGGTTTATTGTAATTTTTGCGGTGTTAACATTGATCGGGGTAAGAAGGTTCATGAGGAAATGCATTAATATGAGATATCCGGCGAGGTATTTTTCGATATGAAATATATGCGCGTTAAGGAGGTGTGAATGCGATTCAGTAAAAAATACCGGGTACGGCCTGGCAGCCATATCCACTTGGATCAATTTCAAAAAACGATTGGATGACCCGGCCCGCTGGTGGAAAGTTTCGGAGGCTGACTTTCTGGAACGTGAATATTGGGATGACTATCGGCATGCTTTTGAAGACGTATTCAACGCATGCAGTAGCAAGGTAGCACCCTGGTTTATTGTGCCATCCAATCATAAATGGTATCGAAATCTGGTGGTTTTACGGATTGTGGCTGAATACTTTTGCTTTTGTTCAGCTTGATAGTGTGCCGACAAACTGGGTGGTAGGCAGTCTGCCGGGATTAAACGATTTGCATATCGGTTTTAATACTCACCAATCATGGATCAATTTGACCAGTTGCCGTGGATGCTGATGGCTATGCTAATCGCAAATATTTTTTAAGTTTTCATTGTACTTTCATCTTCATGGAATTATATTGCGCAGCATGTTGAGACATAAACTGCATACCCGTGGACTCACCCGCCTGATGGCGGCGCTGTTTGCTGTGCAGGTTATGCTGGGTGGTTTCTGCCTGATGACGGCTGAAGCACATGAGATGCCGCAGTCTTCTGTTCAAACTCAGGAAGTGCAGGCGCACTGCGCCAAGTCCAGCCGCGCCGATGATCTACAATCCGGCGATCAATCCGGCGATCAATCTGGTGATCATTCGGGCAATTGCTACCATTGCGGTCAGCCCGATCAGTTGTCGAACGCCCCGGTTGCTTCCATAGCTCCGGTCGTGCTGCTGTTGCCGGGCGATTTTAGTCTGGCTGCCATACAAGCCCCATTGGGTGAAGCGACAGGTCTGATTTCAACGCAAATGCCGACCGGGCCGCCGCGCTCATCTTCTCTTCTCTATACAACCAGTCAACGTATCTTAATCTGACCTAATCCTTCTGCCAGTGTCACATCATTACGATGTGATTTTTGTCGTGCATGTTAATATGAAAAACAACGCCGTACAAAAATTTTACAGGAGGATTCTTTGAATAATTTGTTTAAATCTATCTATGTTCTATTTGCCTTTGCATTGCTTTTACCTCAATTGGTTCTGGCGGCAGGAGCCAGCCTTCCGCTTTTAGACGTGGAGCCGGAGTTGCAGGATAATACGCCTGTACCGAATGCCAATGCTATCCTTACGCTTTCCAAGGCGGAGAGCATGGCTTTAAAAGACAATCGGGGACTTGCAAGCATGGCAAGCCGCGCCAAGGCAATCGCTGACATTCCGCCTCAGGTGGGCACGCTGCCAGACCCTCATATTGCTTTTGATGCAGTCAACCTGCCTGTAGATACGTTTTCCGCTACCCAGGAAAATATGACGCAGTTAAGGGTCGGTTTGTCACAGGAAATTCCTTTCCCCGGCAAACTCAGAGCCAGAGAAGAAGCCGCGCAGTTTGAGGCGGAATCGGCCAGTTATGATGTTGGAGAAACCCGTTGGAGACTGATTCGCAACGTGCATATTTCATGGTGGAACCTGTTCTATCTGGATCGGGCTCTGGAAGTTGTCAAACGCAATCAGCAACTGCTCAGGCAGCTTATTCGTATTGCCGAAACCAAGTACAAGGTCGGCGAAGGCTTGCAGCAGGATGTGTTGCTGGCGCAGGTGGAGCTTTCAAAACTTCTGGATGTTGAAATCCAGTTTGTGGGCGCACGAAAGAATACAGAATCTCGCCTGAACAAGTTGTTGAATCGCCCCACATATCTGACTATAAACTTGCCGAGCAAGGTGGTGGAAACACTGCCGCAATTGCCGACGGAGGCCGAGTTGCACCGGATCGCCGTCAAGGCGCGACCGCTGCTGGCCAGTCAGGGCGAGCGTATCAAGGCGGCTAAAAAGAGAGTGGATCTGGCCGAACTGGATTATTATCCTGATTTCAAGGTTGGCGGCGCCTGGGGTGTCCGCAGTGGTATTAATCCCGTCAACCGCCAGACGCGACCGGATTTTACGACCTTCGGTTTGAGTTTTAACCTGCCGATTTTTACATCGACTAAACAGGATCGCGCCCTTGATCAACGCAGAGCGGATGTGGCGAAAGAACAGTTTGCGTTGCAAGATGAAACCGAGGCTGTGTGGTCCGAGGCCTCGACAGCGCTGGCCGATTTTATCAAGAACAGGGATCAGGCGTCCCTGTTCAAACAGGGCATTATCCCGCAAGCAAGCCAGACCGTGGATTCCATGTTGGCTGGCTACCAGGTGAACAAGGTGGACTTCCTCAACCTCGTCCGTTCCCAGATCACGCTTTACAACTATGAAACCCAGTACTGGAGAGCCCTGACCGGCGCCAGACAAAGTCTGGCGCGTCTGGAAGCCGCCATCGGAAAGAAGATTGCCAAGGAGAACACGCATGAATAAAAATATTATAGGCGTTGCCATCATTACGCTTGCTTTGGGCGCTGGCGGGGGCTACTGGCTGGCATTGCAAAAGCAGCCGGTAGTTCAGCAGCAGCAAACGGCCAGGGCGGCTACTGAACGAAAACCTCTGTTTTACCGCAATCCGATGAATCCGGAGGTCACTTCCCCCGTGCCGGCCAAGGATAATATGGGCATGGAATATATTCCGGTCTATGCCGATGGAGGCAAGTCCGCCAATGAACCTGCGGGCACGGTGACGATTGATCCGGTCACTGTACAGAATATAGGCGTACGCACGGCTCTGGCTGTGCGGAAAACCCTGACCCGCGAGGTACAGAGCGTGGGTCGTGTGGGCTATGACGAAAAACTGATCACCCGTCTGCACCCCAAGACCGAAGGCTGGATTGGTAAATTGCGTGTGGATGAGACCGGTGAACCGGTGAAAAAAGGCGAAGTCCTGCTGTCGATTTATTCACCGCAGCTGGTGTCTAGCCAGGAAGAATATCTGCTTGCTCTGAATAATATGAAGACGTTAAGGAACAGCCCTTTTCCGGATATTCGCCGCGGCGCCAGGAACCTGTTGCGCTCCACCCGCGAGCGGCTTGAATTGCTGGACGTGCCCGAGCACCAGATCAAGCAACTGGAGAGAACACGCAAGGTGATGAAATTTTTGCATATTCACTCACCTTTCGATGGCATTGTGGTTAAAATCGGCGCTCGTGATGGGCAATATGTTACGCCGCAAACCCAGATCTACATGATCGCCGATCTGTCGGATGTGTGGACTTATGTGGATGTCTACGAATATGAAATGCCGTGGATCAAGCTTGGAGATGAGGCGCACATGCGCCTTGCGTCCCTGCCCGGAGAAACATTTAGCGGCAAAATAACCTATATCTATCCATATCTGGACGCCAAGACGCGCACCATCAAGGTGCGTCTGGAATTTAAAAACCCCGGTCTGAAATTGAAACCCGACATGTTTGCCGATGTCAATATTCATGCCAGCAGGCAGGTCAATGCGATTGTCATTCCGAGCGAAGCTGTGTTGCGCACAGGTACTCGCAACGCGGTATTCGTGGTGCGCGCTCCAGGCAAATATGAACCGCGTGACGTGAAGTTGGGCATCAGTTCGGATGGTCTGGTGCAAATTCTTGCCGGTGTAAAGGAGGGCGAGAAGGTTGTGACCAGCGCCCAGTTCCTGATTGATTCCGAATCCAAGCTACGCGAAGCCGCTGCCAAAATGATGGAAGTGAAAAAACCTACGCTGGCCGACCCGCGCCCTGCCATGGACGAGGCAGCCAGTGGTATGAAGATGAAGAACATGGATACGAAAGGCATGGATATGAAGGGCATGGATATGAAGGGCATGGATCTCAAGAAGGGGGAGAAATAACCTCCTATGATTCAGGCGATTATCAATAGCTCACTCAAAAACAGGTTTCTGGTGCTGATCGCCACGGGGTTTCTACTCGCGGCGGGCTACTGGGCGGTAAAAAATACGCCGCTGGATGCGATTCCCGATCTATCCGACGTTCAGGTTATCGTGTTTACCAAGTATCCCGGTCAGGCGCCGCAAGTGGTTGAGGATCAGGTAACGTATCCCTTGACCACAGCCATGCTGGCTGTGCCGTTTGCCAAGGTGGTGCGGGGTTATTCATTCTTTGGTTACTCGTTCGTTTATATACTTTTCAAAGATGGCACGGACATGTACTGGGCGCGTTCGCGCGTATTGGAATACCTGAATTTTGTCAGTGGTAAATTGCCTCCCAATGTGAACCCCACGCTGGGGCCGGATGCCACGGGCGTGGGTTGGGTGTATGAATATGCGCTGGTTGACAGAAGCGGCAAACACGATCTATCTCAGCTTCGTTCCATCCAGGACTGGTATCTGCGTTATCCGTTGCAAACTGTGGATGGCGTATCTGAAGTCGCTTCCGTCGGTGGTTATGTCAAACAGTATCAGGTGGAGGTCGATCCCAATACTCTGCTTGCCTACCATATTCCGTTATCCAAGGTGAAAAGAGCGATCCAGCGCAGTAACAATGATGTTGGGGGCAGGCTCATCGAACGCGGTGAGACTGAATTTATGGTGCGCGGCCTGGGATATATTAAATCGCTAAGTGATTTGAAGAAAATTGCTGTGGGTGTTGATCAAAATGGTACGCCTATCCGTCTGCAGGATGTCGCCAATATCCATCTGGGGCCGGAATTGCGTCGTGGCGTGGTTGATCTCAATGGCGAGGGTGAGGTGGCTGGTGGCGTGATTATCATGCGCTACGGGGCGAATGCCCTGTCCACCATTGAGGCGGTGAAGAAAAAACTGAAGGAACTCAAGGCAGGCTTGCCTGAAGGCGTTGAGATAGTTCCGGTTTATGACCGCAGCAACCTGATTGAACGGGCGGTGGATAACCTTAAAGATAAACTGATTGAAGAATCCATTGTGGTGTCACTAATCTGCCTGATGTTTCTGCTGCACGCGCGTTCGGCGCTGGTTGCGATTCTCTCCCTGCCGGTCGGCATTCTTATCGCTTTTATGATCATGTATTGGCAAGGTATCAATGCTAATATTATGAGTCTCGGCGGTATTGCCATCGCCATTGGTGCCATGATTGATGGCGCCATCGTGATGATAGAAAATGCGCACAAACATCTGGAACATGCGGTCAGGGCCAAGGGGGCTGAACTGAGCTCCAAAGAGCGCTGGCTGGCAGTGGGGACGGCCTCCAGAGAGGTCGGTCCGGCGCTGTTTTTCTCGCTACTAATCATTACGGTGTCATTTTTGCCTGTGTTTACATTACAGGCGCAGGAAGGGCGGTTATTTTCTCCACTGGCATTCACCAAGACCTACGCCATGGCCGGCGCAGCGATTTTGGCGATCACGCTGGTGCCCGTCCTGATGGGTTATTTTCTGCGCGGTAAAATTCCGCCCGAAGATAAAAACCCGGTGAATCGATTCCTGCGTTTTATGCACAAACCCGCTCTGAACAGGGTGATTCGCTGGCGCTGGAAAAGTATCATTGTAGCCCTGCTGCTGTTGAGCGCTACGGCATACCCGCTATCCAAAATCGGTAGTGAATTTATGCCGCCGCTGGATGAGGGCGATGTGTTTTACATGCCTACGACATTCCCCGGCATCTCCATCACCAAAGCCAAGGAACTCATGCAGCAGACGGATCGAATCCTGAAATCCTTTCCCGAAGTGAAATCGGTGTTTGGCAAGGTGGGGCGAGTGGAAACCGCCACCGACCCGGCACCGTTGTCGATGCTGGAAACGACCGTGCAACTCAAACCCAGAGATGCGTGGCCTGATCCTGACAAAACAACGAAGATGTTGATGCACGAGATGGATAAGGCCATTCATTTTCCGGGCGTAGCCAATGCCTGGACCTATCCGATTAAAACGCGTATTGACATGCTGTCCACCGGAATCAAGACGCCTATTGGTATCAAAATTTCCGGTCCCGATCTGGCGGTGCTGGAGACAAACGTCAAAAAAATCGAGCAGGTACTGAAAACATTGCCGGATACATTATCTGCATTCGGTGATCGTACTGTGGGTGGTTATTACTTTGACTTTAATATCAATCGTGACGCCATTGCCCGTTATGGCTTGACCATCGGTGATGTCGAAGATGTTATTCAGAGCGCTATCGGCGGCATCAACGTAACACAGACGGTGGAGGGGCTGGAACGCTATCCGGTGAATCTGCGTTATCCGCGTGAATTGCGTGATAATCCTGAACAGCTGGGGCGCGTGCTCATCCCAACGCCGACCGGTGCGCAGATACCGTTATCTCAGCTGGCGACGATTACCACCCGGCAGGGGCCGCCTTCGATCAAGTCCGAGAATGCCCGTCCCAACGCATGGATCTATGTCGATGTTACCACCAGTGATATCGGTGGTTATGTTGCCAGGGCTAAAAAAGTACTTGATGAACAGGTGAAACTGCCGTCCGGTTATACGCTGACGTGGTCGGGGCAGTTTGAATATATGGAACGGGCCAATGAACGTTTGCGCATTGTTGTGCCTTTTGCGCTGTTTGTGATCTTTCTGCTGTTGTACCTGAATTTTGGCAATATTACTGCCCCACTGGTGGTAATGTTATCCATACCGTTTGCACTGATCGGCGGGTTCTGGCTGGTCTGGTGGCTTGGTTTCAATATGAGCGTGGCGGTGGCGGTAGGCTTTATCGCACTGGCTGGCGTGTCGGCTGAAATCGGCGTGCTGGTGCTGACGTTTATTGATCAGGAAATAAGGAAATTGCGTCAAGAGAAAGGTCGTGCATTGAAGCCGGCAGAGATCATGGAAGCGGTGCTTGGCGGCACTTCACAGCGGGTTCGACCGATTGCCATGACCGCCACGGCCATTATCGCCGGCCTGTTGCCGATCATGTGGAGTACCGGTACAGGTTCGGAAGTGATGCAACGCATCGCAGCCCCCATGGTTGGCGGCATGCTGACAGCCACGCTGCTGTGTCTGCTGGTGTTGCCTCTGATTTATGGACTGATTCTGCAATTCCAGGAGCGGTGGAATGCAAAACGAGTGGAGCAGAACTAGTGCAGAAAAACGAGTGGAGAAAAACCGGTGAGTGAGTTTCCGGCTGACGTAGCCGGGCTTGACCTGTGTCTTACACAGGGCGCTAGCTTGCCCGGACAGGTCACACGCAATGCAAGCGTAGGGTATGTGCGGTTATTTGGTGTTTTCCGCCGAATAACCGCACGCCGAACTACAGATAACATTTTATCCACCCAGACTTTTGTAAGTGGCTCTAAGGGGAGAGAATTATGATCAAGCGTATCATCGACGGCTCGCTGAAAAACGGTATGTTGGTATTTATGGCCACAGGGTTTCTGATTCTGGCCGGTGCATGGTCAGTGAAAAATATTTCACTGGATGCTATTCCTGATCTCTCTGACGTGCAGGTTATCTTATTTACAAAATACCCTGGTCAGGCACCGCAAGTGGTGGAAGATCAGGTCACGTATCCGCTCACTACCACCATGTTACAGGTTCCGGGTGCCAAGCTGGTGCGCGGTTATTCTTTCTTTAATTTTTCCTTTGTGTATATCATCTTTGAAGAAGGTACGGACATGTATTGGGCGCGCTCACGCGTGCTTGAATATGCCAATACGGCTGCTCAGAACCTGCCGGCCGGCGTCAAGCCAGTGTTAGGGCCAGATGCCACTGGCGTCGGCTGGATTTATGAATATGTGCTGGTGGACAAAACCGGAAAACATGATTTGGCCGAACTGCGCAGCCTGCAGGACTGGGTGATTCGCTATCGCCTGGAAACAGTCAAAAACGTATCCGAAGTCGCTTCTGTGGGCGGTTTTGTCAAACAATATCAGGTGGAAGTCGATCCCAATATGCTGTTGGCCTACAATATACCGTTGTCCAAAGTGAAACACGCAATTTTGCGTTCGAACAATGATGTTGGCGGGCGTTTAGTGGAAATGGCTGAAACAGAGTTTCTGGTACGTGGCCTGGGTTATATCAAATCTATTGATGATCTGAATCAGATACCGGTCGGCGTGGATAAAAACGGCACGCCTATCCGGCTGATGGATGTGGCACATGTGCACCTGGGTCCGGAACTCAGACGTGGCGCAGTGGACTACAACGGTGAAGGTGAGACGGCTGGTGGTATTGTAGTAATGCGTTTCGGTGAAAATGCGTTGACCACCATCGAAGCGATTCGCACCAAAATAGCCGAATTGCAGAAAATTATGCCGGCAGGCGTTGAAATTGTGCCGGTGTATGATCGTGGTGCATTGATTGAGCGTTCTGTGGATAATCTTAAAGAAAAACTACTGGAGGAATTTATAGTCATTGCTTTGGTGTGTATGATTTTTCTATTGCATGCCCGTTCTGCCCTCGTTGCGATTATCACGCTGCCGATGGGCATGCTGATGGCCTTTATTCTGATGCAATGGCAGGGGCTGTCTGCCAATATTATGAGTCTCGGCGGTATCGCGATTACGCTTGGAGCCATGGTGGATGGCGCTATTGTATTGATTGAAAACGCGCATAAACACCTTGAACACGGCGAAAGCAAGAAAGGGTCACCATTGACGATCCCGGAACGCTGGTCAGCGATTAGTGATGCATCGAAAGAGGTCGCTCCCGCACTGTTCTTTTCGTTGCTCATTATCACATCGTCTTATCTGGTAATATTCACATTAGAGGAACAATCTGGCCGACTATTTAAGCCACTGGCCTTTACTGCAACGTATATTATGGCTGCTGCCGCTGTACTCGCCGTAACGCTGGTGCCCTTGTTAATGGGGTATTTTATTCGAGGAAAGATTATACCTGAAGAAAGAAACCCGGTAAATCGCTTTCTCAGATTTGTGCATGGACCATCACTTGCCAGGGCTTTGAAATATAAATGGGCTACTCTCGGTATTGCTTTAGCTGTGTTGTTGAGTGTGGCATACCCGCTATCCAAAATCGGTAGTGAATTTATGCCACCACTGGATGAGGGAGACATTCTCTACATGCCTACAGCCCTGCCAGGCATCTCCATTACCAAGTCGAAAGAAATGATGCAACAGATGGACAAGATCCTAATGACCTTTCCAGAGGTGCAATCTGTGTTTGGCAAAAATGGTCGGGCGCAAACATCCACAGACCCTGCCTCTTTGGCTATGACCGAGATCACGATTCGTGTTAAACCACGGGATCAGTGGCCGGATCCATCCAAGACAACAGCAGAGCTGAAACTTGAAATGGATAAGGCGATCCAGTTTCCCGCCATAGCCAACTCATGGGGTTTCCCGATAAAAACGCGGATCGACATGCTCTCTACTGGTATCAAAACACCGGTCGGAGTCAAAATTGTCGGCCCGGACCTGGCTGTACTACAGCGCCTTGGTAAGCAGATTGAGGGCGTGCTGAAGATGTTGCCAGACACCAAGTCGGCCATGGGTGACCGAGCCATGGGCGGTTATTATCTCGATTTCAAGATCAACCGTAAGGAAGCGGCACGTTACGGCCTGACCGTCGGTGACGTGCAGGATGTTATTCAGTCTGCCATTGGTGGTATGAATATCACTGAAACGGTAGAAGGATTGGAGCGATATCCGGTTAACCTGCGTTATGCGCGTGCTTTACGCAGCAGTCCTGAAGAACTTAAGCGTATGCTGATTCCCACCCCCACCGGGGTTCAGATTCCGATTGCTCAAGTCGCAGATCTGATCATTCGCCGTGGCCCGCCTTCGATCAAGAGTGAAAACTCACTGTCCGATACCTGGATTTATGTGGATATCAAGACTTCGGATATTGGCGGTTATGTTCAGAAAGCCAAGCAGGCTGTCTCTGAGCAGGTGAAGGTTCCACCAGGATATACAGTGCTCTGGTCAGGACAATATGAATATATGCAGCAAGCCAACAAACGCATGATGCTGGCTGCGCCGCTGGTGCTGGTGTTGATCTTCCTGCTGCTATATTTTAACTTTAAAACACTGATTGAGCCGATGGTGGTCATGGCCTCTGTTCCATTTGCTTTGGCCGGTGGAGCCTGGCTGATCTACCTGATGGGTTTCAACCTGAGTGTGGCTGTGGATGTGGGCTTCATCGCGTTGGCTGGGGTTACGGCCGAAATCGGCGTGTTGGTGCTCACATTTATCGGCCACGAAGTGGAGCGCAAGCGTACGGAGCTGAAACGTCCGCTTACTTCTACGGAAATATTTGAAGCCGTGCTTAATGGTACCTCCCAGCGCGTACGTGCCATCGCCATGACAGCTGCTGCTATTATCGCAGGACTGTTGCCCATCATGTGGAGTTCGGGCACGGGATCGAGCGTGATGCAACGCATCGCAGCGCCCATGGTCGGCGGTATGCTTACTACCCTCATCGTTTGTCTGATTGTGGTGCCGGTATTTTACGGCATGATTTTACAAGTCAAAGAGAAACGCGCCATCAGCGCCGCTGCGAAACTTCAGAACTAACTATGCGTCGAACTGGTAAAGCATGGTTTCGCTCACAACCTTTACAAACGACTGGTGATGCATGCTGCAAACAAAAAAAGTATTTAACGAAATAACCAAAAAGGAGAATAGATCATGGTAAGAAAAACAACGATGGGTCTTATGGTGGCGGCTGTCGTGGGAATTAGTCCGGCATTCGCATCCGGTGATCATGGTGGCATGGATATGCAGCATGGAAAGATGTCGGGAGAAATGGAACACGCCATGAAGGGCATGTTTCTTGTCAGAAAAGATATTGATGGCTATCAAGTCAGCTTTCACATTATGAAAGCACCTGAAGGCATGCAAAAGCATGGCGGCGGCTATCATTTCATGTTCAAGGCTGAGAAAGCAGGTAAGGCGCTGACAAACTTAATCGTCAATTCTAAAATCACACATCCTAACGGAAAGTCTGAATCCAAAATGATGATGAAAATGGGCGATTGGTATATGGCTGGTTACGATTTGAGTCACCATGGTCAGCATCAGTTGATGGTGCTGTTCAAGACTGCCGATGGCAAGAAACATTTTGGCGGTATCTTCTATCCACAAAAGAGTAAGGAGTAGGTTATGAAATATCTGCTGAGATTAGCTGTTGCTGCAGTGGCCATATTGGCCATGGGTTGTAGTAATGCAGCTGATACAACAAAAGAAACCAGCCAAACGAATTCGGCGCATGTTGCCGAAAGTGCAGCAGTGCAGATGAAACCGGAAGTGGTGATGTACAAGCCGCCGACCTGTAACTGCTGCACCGGTTGGGCCGAGCACCTACAGCGGGCTGGATTCAAGGTTGTGATTCACAAGCGTGATGATATGCAAGCCATCAAGGCGGAACACGGTGTCACGCGCAAGCTGGCATCGTGCCATACCGCCATTGTCGATGGTTATGTGATTGAGGGGCATGTGCCTGCTGCTGATGTCGAGCGTCTGCTTAAGGAACGCCCTGATATTGTCGGATTGACTGCGCCGGGTATGCCGCAGAAAGCGCCGGGTATGCAGAGCCCCGGACTGCCGCCCAGAGGTTATGAAGTATTGGCTTTCAATAAGTCTGGCACGACGACGCTGTTTCATCGGTATTAAATGATGAACGGGTTGATCAGACATTTTCTCGTGCTGCTGGCGTTGGGCGCTTTGCTGGCGGCCTGCTCTGCTGGCGATCAGCAGAGTGCGAGCAGTCTGCCGGTGAAAGGCAAGGCGATGCCGACCTTTCAGATGACTACGCTGGATGGCAAGCCGGTAAAAAGCCATGCGCAGTTCGCCGGTAAGGTGGTGATTCTCAATGTATGGGCGACCTGGTGTCCGCCGTGTCGCAAGGAGATGCCGGACCTGATTCGGCTCTCTCGCCTGCTGCCGGCCAATAAATTCGCTGTGATTGGCTTATCTGTGGACAACAATGCAGATGATTTGCGCACTTTTATCAAGGAGCACCATATTCCATTCCCGATTTTTTGGGACAAGGGCGGCAAGCAGGTGGCGGCGCCGGTGCTGGGCGTATTCAAATATCCGGAAACCTTTGTGATCAACCGGCGCGGCATCTACGTGGATAAAATTATCGGCGCATTTCCCTGGGCCTCGCCGAATATCGTCGGCGTACTCAACTACATTTACAAAACCGGACATGCGCCCGAACCAACGAAAAAAGGAGAATAATATGGAAACAACAGAGAAAGTAAGCTCAAAAGTGAAATATATTAAAGTGATTGCAGGACTGGCCGTGGGGGGAGTAATCCTTGGTTTTGGCGTGATGTATTCGGGGGTGATTAATGTGGCTGCCACATACCCGCATAGCTCGCTTACCCGGTGGGGGCTGCATACTGCGATGAAACAATCTGTAAAATATCATGCCAGTAATATTCAGGTACCACCTCTGAATCAGCAGGATCGGATATTGAATGGATTTCGACATTACCGGGAAATGTGCACGAGCTGTCACCTGGCTCCCGGTATTACATCTTCAGAAATCCGCAAAGGGCTGATGCCAAAGCCGCCAAAACTACAAGAAACGGCAAGAGCATGGTCACCTGCTGAGTTATTTTGGATCATTAAAAATGGTGTGAGAATGACAGCCATGCCGGCTTGGGGTCTCTCCCATAACGATGAAAAAATATGGGAAATGGTTGCTTTTTTGCAAAAGTTTCCTGATATGACAAAAGCGCAATATGAAGAGATGGACAAACAGGCCGGCGATGATGTTGGCGATGACGATTAAACAAGTGGGTATACAGCCAATCCCCAAAAAAGGAGAAAAGAAAATGACAGCAGCAGGACTTATGATTGTAATGTTAATGGGCGGCGCTCAGCTGGCCATGGCGCATGGCGATGAACACCACCATCTGGATGGTGATATGCACAACCCGTGCAGTATGGGCATGAGCAGCGCCATGGGAAATATGAAAGGTGGATTTCTCACCGCGAAGGAGGTTGACGGTTATTCAGTCAGCTTCCATATCATGAAGGCGCCCAAAGGTAAGGCTCACGGTGGTAGCTATCGTCTGATGATCAAGGTCGAGCAGAACGGCAAGGTTTTAACTGATCTGGTGGCCAATTCCAAAGTGGTTCACCCGAATGGAAAATCCGAATCGAAGATGCTGATGCGAATGGGCGATTGGTATATGGCATCTTATGATCTGGATCATCCAGGCAAACATCAGGTGATGGTGCTGTTCAAAACCGAGGGTGGAGAGAAACACTTTGTTGGCGTGGAATATGCCAGCGGGTCATAAGGAGAAAAGCATGCAAACCACACACAATGAACACACTGTCTGTCCGGTTTGTGGCATGGATGCCGCTGATTCGAATATCAGCACCGGGCATTTGGGCATGACATATTATTTTTGTACGGATCAGTGCCGGGAGAATTTTTTGGCCAGACCGGCTCTCTATATCGGTAAGAAACTGCCGAGGCATGAGGACAGGGCTATCATCAAACGTCGCAGGTTCAAGCTGGATCAGGCCATTGCAGGTATGCATCGAGAAGATTTGCTCACAGCACTGAATCAGCTGATGAGTGTTCGCAATGTCACCATTGAGGGAGACAGGCTCTCTATTGACTACAACCTGCTTGAAATCAATGCCGGACAGATCGAAGCGGCTTTGGTGAAGGCCGGTGCATCCATGGGCTCGGGCTGGGCAGAACGGCTCAAACGCGGCTGGGTGAATTACACGGAAGAAAACGAACTGGATAATCTGGTGGCAGGTGCAGCGCCCTGTTGCAACAAGCCTCCGGCAAAGGGGTAAGAGTATGAAAGAAAATTGGCAAGCTATTGACACGCAAAAGGGCTGTTGTTGTCATGATAGCCAGGCGGCCTTTTTTGATCGCGCAGTGGAACAACTGGGCTTGACAGTATCACAACAGGAATTATTGCTTCAGTCATTTCGTGAAGTGTCGGTACAAATACCGTTGAAGCTGCATCACGATGGAGAAGAGACTTTACACACGTTTACCGGTTACCGTGTGCAACACAACCATGCTCGTGGGCCATTCAAAGGAGGGCTGCGGTTCCACCCTGATGTGAATATCTCTGAGATTCGAGCTTTGGCACAATTGATGACGTGGAAAACTGCCCTTGTTGATATTCCATTTGGAGGTGCCAAAGGCGGAATTGCGGTTGATCCATCCAGGCTATTGGTAGACGAACTTGAAATATTAACACGGAGGTTTGTACAAAAGATGGCACCAGTGTTCGGGGTAGACAAAGACATCCCTGCGCCTGATATGAATACGAATCCTCAGGTCATGGCATGGATTTTTGATGAGTACAGTAAATTCAATGGTTATACCCCGGGAGTAGTGACAGGAAAGCCGATTGACCTGGGTGGATTGCAGGGGCGTTTGGAAGCAACCGGCAATGGCGTTGCTTTTGTGACCGCGCAGACATTTAATGATTTGAGCCTTCCGCTAAAAAATGCAGCAGTGATTATTCAGGGGTTTGGCAATGTTGGATCGTATGCGGCATTGCGCCTTCAGTCCATGGGTGCACGGGTTACAGGGATTTCAGATGTGGATGGTGCGCTGTTTAATGCAGATGGAATAGACATTGTCTCAGCCATTCAATTTGTCCAGAAAAATGGCAGTTTGAAGGGGTTTCCTCACGCAGAAAACATCTCGAATGAACAGTTGTTGACGCAACCCTGTGATGCTCTCATTCCTGCAGCGCTGGAAGGTACTATCAATTGCGAAAGTGAATCAGGCATAAACACTAAAATCATTATTGAAGCTGCGAATATGCCTGTAACACATATGGCGAATGATAAATTAAGGGCAAGAGGTATTACTATCGTTCCTGATATTTTGGCCAATGCAGGCGGTGTGATCGCTTCCTACTTTGAGTGGGTGCAAAATGTCCAACGTTTTGCATGGGATAGAGATACTGTGCAGCAACGGATGGAGGCATGTTTATCTCATGCCTATACTGATGTTCGTAAGCTTTCTGAAAAGAGCCAGGTGGATTTGCGTACTGCGGCCTATCAATTGGCGGTTATGCGGGTGTTGCGGTCAGTGGAATTGAGGGGTTTTTAGCATAAATTCGTAAAATCATATAGCTAGAAGATGGAGGTACAGGATGAGAGAAATATTTATGCAAGTGAAAGATATGAAATGTACAGGTTGTGAAGCCACGATACGTAAGCAACTGCTGAAATTGGATGGTATTTATGATGCACACGCCAGCTTTAAGACTGGAAAATTATACCTGAATGTAACGCCTGAGTTTCAACCACTGGATGCACTGACATCCATGGCTGAGGTTGGTTATACCCTTGAAGCAGATACAGAGGGATAAGGAGACATAATGCAATATAAGAAGGTTACAGCGATTGTTATTTGCGAAAAATTAAAAGAGGTGGAGCAGGCACTGATATCGATTGGTGTTCGCGGCGTAAGTATTACTCAGGTTCAAGGCTATGGTGAATACCATGACTTTTATAAAGAGGATATGATGAGTTGTCACGTCCGCTTTGAGATATTCTGCCTGGCCGTCAAAGTCGATACGATTGTCCATACGATCATGGATACTGCCCATAATGGTCAGCCTGAAGATGGCATTATTGCTGTTTTGCCGGTTGAGCAATTGTACCGTATTCGAACCAAATCTGAATATGATACAGATATTGTGGATTAAGGCCGCACCATGATGAACGTCAGTGACCTGGCCAGACTCGTTGGTGTGACACCGGATGCGGTGCGATATTATACGCGTATTGGTTTACTCCATCCTGTTCGTGATCCGAACAATGGCTATCGGCAGTTCTCATCGTCAGATATTGACCGACATCACGTTCGCCATGTCCAAGAGTGCGGGAAATCCTGCATCGGAGGATTATCGAAAACAGGCAACAGACCGCTGAAATGACTGCCTTGCAACTACGCATGGAGCAGGCGCAAAACAAATGGTCGAAGATTCCCGATGGAATACCGGATGGCGATTCGATATGTCGTCTGATTGAGTCGATTAATGCTTGACCTGTGTGTAGCACCTATCTTTTAGATTAACGACCAATAAGCATAGATGGAGGTTGACAATGAATGTTCATGGACTTGCAAAATTACCGGTAACGCTTTTATTTTTTACAGTTTTTCTCAGTACAATTTCTGCCGCTATCGCTGCTGATTCCAAATATCACCAGCGCGTGGATGATGTGGATTTCTATCTTGCTGTCATACCTGCCGAAATCACACAAGAGCCTTCAGAAACACTAAACAGATTTAAGAAACACGAAACCCGCTATCACATTATTGTTTCCCTCTTTGACTCCCCATCAGGCAGGCGTATTGCAGGTGCCAAGATACATGCAATCGTTAGTAGGCTTGCCGACATGCACGAGCGACATAAAAAACTCGAGCCCATGCTTATCATGGATGCCGCCAGTTATGGCAATTACTTTTTAATGTCCAAACCGGGTAAATACCGTTTGCGATTCAAGATGCAAACTCCGTTACGTAAATACGAGACAACAGCAGTATTTTTCTTCGACAGGCCAAAGGATTAGGCATGTCATCACGGTGTTATCCTGATATTTTCTAGATAAGGAGGTTTACATGGAAGGTTTAGGCACGCTGTTAGTTTATGCCCTGTTCTGCCGCCGAAGCTTATGTGCGTTGAAACCATTCATTATCACAATACCGCAGTAAAAGGAGAAAAGCATGCATATCAACATTATCAGAGCCAAGGCTAAAACCCTTGGTTTGAAAACCGGACGGATCAGTAAAATCGAACTGGTGCGTAGCATTCAGCGAGCTGAAGATAACTTTGATTGTTTCGCCACCGCTTTTAATGGCGTATGCGACCAGGAAGACTGTATGTGGCGAGAAGAGTGTTTCACCTTTGCCAAAAGCACCTGTGATTTTACACAGAGAAAGAGATCCAGTGGTTCGCCCCAGATCTAGCACTTCCCGACTGGCATGGATCAGACGGTATCCTTGGCTGTCTCATCCGGGCAGAGCGGGACACCGGCAGCGTACTCTGTCTGCTATTCAATGCTACCACCGAAAACGTAAACTTCAGTCTGCCCGAAAGGCCATCAGATCAGGGCTGGCAGGTGTTGTTGAATACGTCGCAATCTGTATCGGAAGGTGGCGTGTAACAACGGATGAATTCCACTTGTCGGCACGTGCAAGCGCGATCATTAACCGTGTTATGTTAATGGCGATAGCAAGAAAAATAGAAAAAGTGTATCCGTACAGGGTATTTCCCATGCTGTTGGAGTATGAAAATATTCGTTAAATGTTTGACAGGAGAAGCCATGAATAATATAGGAAAAATAGCAGATACGGGTCAGTCCATCTGGCTGGATTATATTGACCGCCACCTGATCCACAGTGGTGAATTGAATCAACTGATTAAGCGCGACGGCATTTGCGGCGTGACCTCCAATCCGGCGATATTCGAACAAGCTATTCGCACGGATAAAGAATATGCCAGTGTTCTTCAGCAGCTTGGTGATGTTACTCCTGCCATTGCTTTTGAACGTCTCGCGATTGCGGATATCCGTGCTGCGGCCGATGTGCTGCATCCGGTGTATGAGCATTCCGATTGGCGGGATGGTTATGTATCGCTGGAAGTATCGCCAAAACTGGCTCATGATTTTGAAGGCACGGTGAAGCAGGCCATGCGGCTGTGGCGCGAGGTGGGACGGGAAAACCTGATGATCAAGGTTCCTGCAACCGATGCCGGTATTCCAGCCATTCAGCGCTTGATCAGCGAAGGTGTGAACGTCAATGCTACGCTGCTGTTTTCGCAGGCTATGTATCAGCGTGTCGCCGAGGCGTTTATATCCGGGCTTGAACAGCGCTTGCTCAATGGCGGTTCTCCATCAAAAGTGGCGAGCGTCGCCAGCTTTTTTATCAGCCGTATCGATTCGGCAGTTGATACCATACTTGAAAAGCGTCTGAAAAAAACGACCGGTGATGGCGAGTGTGGTGCCCTGCGTAGCGTGCATGGCAAGGTGGCAATCGCCAATGCCAGACTTGCCTACCAGCATTACAAGACAGTCTTTTTCTCACCACGCTGGGAAGCACTGCATGAATGCGGGGCTCAAAGTCAGCGCCTGCTCTGGGCCAGTACCGGCACCAAAAACCCGGCCTATAGCGATACCCTGTATATCGAGGAACTGATTGGTCCGGATACGGTGAATACCGCGCCACCGGCAACACTGACTGCATTCAGAGAACACGGTCGCATCCGTGCCACTTTGGAAGCGGATATTACCGGCGCAACAATGGTTATGAATAGGCTCAATGCATTGGACATATCGCTGGATGACGTAACTGACAAACTGCTGGATGATGGCATCAGGCTGTTCGACGAGGCTTATGATAAAATACTTGACGCCATCGTCAGCCAACGACTCAAAAAAAAGAATTCTGGCTATGCATAAATCGAACTGGATGCCAGTTATATTGACACTGATTATGGTATGCCTTGTCTCCTACGCTTGGTTTATGGATGATAAACCAGATTGTAAATAAGTACAGTCGGCGGCGAGTGCGCATCCACACAGCGCCTTGGACGATGGGTGCTAGTGATGGCAATGGGTTTGACTGAGCAGCAATACAACATTCATACCCATATCTGTCCGGTATGCAGGATGGATGCTTCTGCGCATGCATAAACGCTCAAGGGAGATACATTTTGTTTACAAAGAAACCCTGGCGTTTCTTTCCAGAGCTGCCGAGTTTTAAAGATAATGAAACCGCCATGCATACCAAAAGAATTGGCACATATAGCCACCGGCTGTCCATGATTGTCGAACTGGAGAGCCAACATGCAGCGCGTATTCTGGAAACTGCACCCTTACATGACATTGGTAAAATAGGAGTACCCGAATCAATTTTATTGAAACCTGGAAAACTGAACAAAGATGAGCGAAGCATTATTGAGCAACATCCGGAAATGGGAGCGAAAATATTGGGAAAAACCTGCATTTCAATATGATGAAAATGGCATCGTTGATTGCTTTAACCCATCACGAAGGCTGGGATGGTACGGGTTACCCTTTTGGTATTCAGGGTGAAAATAGACTACAAGATAATAATTGCGAGGAGCTATCATGACGACTCATTCTACAGCACATTCAAGCCCCGTTCCGGGTTATCACCCTGTCACCCGGTGGCTACATGGCGGGCTGGTGCTGGGGGTGGTTTTTCAGCTGGTTTGTGCATCGTTGATGGCGCATCCTGACCATGATGAGGCAGAGCATGGCGGGGCTGCAATGGCCTATGCTGAAACAACAGCAGCACATCATGCGGAGCATGTGGGCTCAGTTGGCATTGCTGCAACAGCGCACGCCGTGCCGGTAACTGCCGAAGTAAGCCAACCCATGCAACCGAAAGATGCTATGGGGCAATGGTTGATGGCTGCTCATCGAACTGGCGGCATACTCGTTGCGTTGATTGTGCTGGCGAATTTATTGTGGGCTGTCATGCCAAGAGGCAAGCCGCGCAAGCGCCAGCTTGCGGTATTGGTTTCAGCAAGCCACTGGTCTGAAGCCATCGCGATTGGCAGGCGGCTGCCTCAGATGCTGGCTGGAAAGCACCCGTTACCTGAGCCGGGCAATTCATTATCGTTAATTGTGGAAATGTTCGGCCTGTTAACGATGACTGCGATGGCGATCAGCGGTTCTATTATCTGGAATATGTGGGCAGGGCCGGGCAGCAAGGTGTCCGGGCTGGCCGAGTTCTGGATGGATATCCATGCCGGTATCGCTGTGTTGCTGTTTGTATATCTGGCAGGGCATGTCTCTATGGCGCTGATGCATGCCCGTGCTGGCGATTCGGTGTTTGTCCGGATTTTACCATGGGCATGAGGAAACCATGTAAAAACAGGGAATGATAATGAATAATATGTTCCATCTTATTGGCGATGAAGAAGTGCTGTGTGACCGTGTTGAGGCCATCATCACTGATGCTGGATATACTGTTCGTTGTTTTGATTTTGCTGAGATATACCTTCATTACCTTCATTCGTCTGCGTTTGAAAACCCGGTTGCTGTGTTGAGCGATGTAAATATGCCGGGGATGTCCGGTTACGAATTGGCGATTGAAATCCGCAAAACGCATCCCTTGCTGAAAATAGCGCTTATTACCGGATATGCAGATGACGAACATCACCAGTTTGCTGCCAGTCAGCTTTGTTACACGGTGACCAAGCCGTTTGCACCCAAAAAATTGGTCTCGCTGCTGGCTGCACTGACCGCTTGTGAAAATGCGCATAAATCAGAAAACAAAGGTGAGTATTTTCACCGTTGTGAGTTTGGTATTGAGCACGATTGCCCGTTTTATCACGCGAATGAACTGAATTGATATTTTATCCGATATAGGTGAGCATCGAACTTACGGTTCTGAAGTCGGCGTTTCTCAGAATCGGTGAAGATATAAGCGCCAAAAAAGGAGGTTGATATGATGAAAACAAGCATAACTATTCTGTTTATGGGGTGCATCTTGATGGCAGCGCCGGTCGTGTATAGTGGTGAACACAGATCCATGTCCGACGTTCAGCACAGAAAGCATATGGGAGGCTTGCATCACCCCGAACATAGTGAGGATGCGAGTATGCAAGGTGTTGATGAGAAAACTTCAACCATGTCCGATGCTCAGCACAGAAAGCATATGGGAGGCTTGCATCACCCGGATAACGCTGATGCTGCAGAACACGACGATGAAAAAGATGGTGTAGGCATGTCCGATGTCCAGCACAGAAAGCACATGGGTGGCTTGCACCACCCAAAATCTGAATAATGGTCCTGAAGGAAAATAGAGAGGCCCCGGTTTTAGACCGAGGCCAACTCTGTTTCGCTACATAGGCATTGCTGACCTTCAGAGATCGACTTGATTTTGAACAAAAGTCAGTAAATAAAAAGATCAGGGAGATTGGCAATGAATATTGATCCTGTCTGCGGCATGACTGTCAAACCGGAGAGCGAGCATGCGCGCTCATTCCGTGGGGTGGATTATCGCTTTTGCAGCGAACACTGTCTGGAAAAATTCAACGATAGTCCGGATGATTATCTGGGGAATAATTGTACGCATGATCCGGTTTGCGGCATGAAGGTCAGCCGTAACTCCGCCAATCATGTGCAGCACGGCGGGCATGATTACTATTTCTGCTCGCAACACTGTATCAGAAAATTCAACGATAGTCCGGCGGACTTTGAGGGTAAGGATCAGACCTGCGAGCATGAGCATAGTGCCAGACCTGCCTCACCGGTCGATGTTGATGCCATGTATTTTTGCCCGATGTGCACCGGTCAGGATCAGCAGGGGCCTGGCACATGTAAAGTCTGCGGTATGGCACTGGAACCGGTAGCAGCACCTGCACGGAAAGCAAAAACCGAATATGTCTGCCCGATGCATCCGGAAGTGGTCAGTGATGAACCGGGGGCTTGCCCGAAATGCGGTATGGCGCTGGAAGCGCGTACGGTCACCCTGGATGAGGGAAATCCTGAACTCGATGATATGAGCCGTCGCCTGAAAGTCAGTACGATACTGGCAATACCCGTATTTGTTTTGGCTATGGTGGCCGATTTGGTGCCGTCGTGGCTGCCATCGGTTTTGACCATAAGCATGGTGCAATGGATTGAGTTTGTGTTGGCTACGCCGGTGATTTTATGGGGCGGCTGGCCTTTCTTCGAACGCTTCTGGCTGTCGGTCAAAACCTGGAATTTGAATATGTTTACGCTGGTGGGCTTAGGTGTTGGCGTGGCCTGGATTTACAGCGTGGTGGCGCTGCTGTTGCCCGAAGTTTTTCCTCCGATCATGCAGATGGATGGTGGGCTGGTAGACGTCTATTTCGAAGCCGGTGCGGTGATTACGACGTTGGTTCTGCTAGGGCAGGTACTGGAACTGCGCGCCCGCTCGCGTACCAATGAAGCGATTAAACTGTTATTGGGCATGGCACCAAAAACTGCACGCCGTGTGTCCGACGATGGTAGCGAGCGTGACGTGCCGCTGGAAGATGTGAAGGCCGGTGATGTGTTGCGTATCCGCCCCGGTGAAAAGGTGCCGGTCGATGGCACGGTAACTGAAGGTGATAGCAATGTGGATGAATCGATGGTCACCGGCGAACCTGTGCCGGTTGAGAAGATGGCTGGAGAAAAACTAATTGGTGCAACCGTGAATGGCAATGGCTCGCTGCTGATGCGGGCCGAAAAAGTCGGTGCCGATACACTGCTGTCGCAAATCGTCAATATGGTGTCAGAGGCGCAGCGTTCACGTGCGCCAATTCAGAAAATGGCCGATACTGTGGCTGGCTATTTTGTGCCTGCGGTGGTTGGTGTTGCTCTGCTTGCGTTTGCCGTCTGGATGTTGTTTGGGCCGGAGCCGCGTTTGGCGCATGCCATTGTCAATGCGGTGGCCGTATTGATTATCGCCTGCCCCTGCGCCTTGGGACTGGCCACGCCAATTTCGATTATGGTCGGAACCGGTCGAGGTGCGACTGCCGGGGTGCTGATCAAGAATGCTGAAGTGCTGGAGATCATGGAAAAGGTGGATACCGTCGTGGTCGACAAGACCGGTACGCTGACAGAAGGAAAACCGAGCCTGAGCATGGTTTGGGCTGTGGCTACCATGCATGAAGATCAGGTGTTGAGCATGGCGGCCAGTCTGGAACGAGCCAGTGAACATCCACTGGCTGAAGCCATTGTTTCAGGTGCAAGTACCAAAGGCTTGGAACTCGAAACTGTTGATGGATTCACCGCCATTACTGGCAAAGGCGTCAGTGCCAATATCGGTGGCAAGGCCGTATTGCTGGGTAATCTTCATTTGATGCAGGATCATGCGATTGATGCGGATAATGAAACGATCTTCGTTGAAGAGCATCAGCG
>JALUWF010000007.1 GCA_027019785.1 Mariprofundus sp.
GGTGCAGCTCGGGAGTCCGAGAAAAATCTGATTCAGAAGGTGTGGCATGAACTGCGCACTATCGGCTCTCGCATATGGGACGGCCTCAAACGGGCCTGGCACTGGCTTACCTCTATTGCGAAGAAAGGGGTGACCTGGCTGAAGAACCTGACCCGGCTGGCCTACAATTATATCCTGAAATCGTTCGAGGCAGCGCGCACAGTGGTCTCCGGCGTTGCCGGATCGCTGGCATTTTTCGCTCACAGGGAACTACGATTCCCCTGGCGCGGGCTGGGTGTGGAACCTGCACGGCCTATGCTACGGATGGGAAGGGACAGCGATTTCGATTTCAGGACAGTGGTGAATGGGGCTGCCGATGCTGTGGCACTGGAACGCGTTGCAACATATCTGGAAAGCAAATCCTCAATCTTCGCCATGTCCTGCCGGATGTTTGCTGCGTTGCTGGAACTGGTGATCGATCTGATTAAACACACCGTTTTTAGCGGTTGGGCCGTGCTGCTCATGGCGCTACTGAAGTTGTACAAAGTCATTAAGGCGTTTGCGCCGCAAATTCTCGCCTTTGCCCGGACAGAGCGGCGTATGCTTGCGGTGGAGGCGGGATGATCGGAAATGCAGGAGGAAGGTGGCAATGACAGGTAACAGCGAAAAACGATTAAAGGCTATTCAAAGGCGTCTCGGCATCAATCCGGATGGTCTGCTAGGGCCGGTCACGCTGACACGTATCGAAGCGCTGCTCGATGCGCAGCTGGGCGAGGCAGAGACAGAGCCTGTTTATAGTCTGATCTGCTCGAAGAAGGGGCTGGAGAAAATTGTTTCTTTCGAGATCTCTTCCGCAGCCTACTACAGACGCTTTCTGCAGCACCCAAGCTGGCCGGGTGGCGAGAGCGGGGTGACGATTGGAATCGGTTATGACTTGGGATTCCATTCCGCAAGCCGGATTAAAAAAGATTGGCGGGGAAATATTCCCGATGCCGATCTTGCGCAACTGGCAGGTGTCACAGGATTAAAGGGCGTGGATGCGCAAGCCGCACTTGCCAGCGTGGCGTCGATTCAGATTCCGTTACGGGCGGCGAGTCAGGTCCATTATCAAGCGACCCTGCCGGCCTATGCTGCAAAGACGAAAAAGGCCTATCCCGGCGTGGAGGATTTGCCCGCCGATGCGCAGGCGATGCTGCTTTCTCTGGTGTTCAATCGCGGCACAAAGATGAGTGGCGCATCAAGGCGCGAAATGAAAGCGATTCAGCCGCTGGTTGCAGCAAAGGATATGGACGGTATCGCACAGCAGGTTCGTTCGATGAAGCGCCTCTGGGATATCGACAAGCTGGCCGGTCTGCATAAGCGCCGGGATGCCGAAGCCGAGATGATTTCCAATGCGAGGAGTGAATACGATCCGGCAGAGCTGGTGAGGGTCTGAATGCTTTGCGTTGAAACCTGACTGAGCCGGCTGTCAGGGCGTTTCAGGCCAGAGCGGGCATTGATGTGGATGGTATCGTCGGCCCAGAAACCTTTGAGTCGCTTATGCAAAGCTTTTGTCGTGGCTGCCGATCGAAACTGGCTGTCAGCCTGTTTCGAGGCGGGGTATGAAACATTCAATGGTAAAATTGCCCAGGTTGAACAGCCGACCGGATACCGTTTTTTCGAAAATGCCAACGGTGATAGCTGGAAGGAGTGAGATATGGATAAAATTCTGGCAGGACCGATTTTAAGGCGAGTGGATGCCGCGCAGGTTAATATATGGTTGGCCAGTAGCGAACCGTTATTGCTCAATGGCCGATTGTACGGCCATGATTTGGCTAAGCCGCCTTTGAGCGAACAGTCGAGTTTCCGAACTGTGAAACTTGGTGACAGGCTATTTGTACATCTGTTGAAGATTAGCCCCGAAGCCAGAGGGCCGGACTTCCCTGACGGGGAGTTGCTCTATTATGACATCCTTGTTCAACATACCGATGGCAGCGAAACAAGCATTGTACGGCAAAATCCCGATTTTGTGTTTTATGAATCCGGGCATCAGCAACTCCCTGGTTTTTTTATTCCGGCCGGCTCGAAGTTCAAACGCATCATGCACGCCTCATGCCGTCGTCCGCATGCCAAACAGGCGCTGCCGGGCTGGGAGAAGATGGATCAGCTCAGCAGCGGCGCCGGTCTGATTGAGGATAATTTCGATGATCTGACGGAGCGTCCCGCCGCCCTGTTTTTAACCGGCGATCAGATCTATGCCGATGATGTCGCCATGTCGGTGCTGGCCATGCTGATTGATCAGAGCCAATCATTGACCGGCTGGCATGAGCGCATGCCGGTTGATGATCATGGCGGTGAAGTCACGCCTGCTGATATCAAGCTGCATGGCCGGATGCATGAGCTCAATCTGGCCGGCTTCGGTATCACCTCCACGGCTGCAGATAATCATCTGCTCACCTTTGCCGAATATGCCGGTATGTATCTGGCGGTATTGGGTGGTGAGGTGTCCATGCCTGAGCGGCGGCACGTTTTCAGTCGTATCCACCCTTCCGCAGCCGTGGACTATAACCGGGAAAGGAAGCGCGCTCAGGCATTTTTTGCCACGCGCCGGGATATCCGGCGTCTGCTGGCCAATATTCCGGTCTACATGATTATGGATGATCACGAAGTCACCGATGACTGGAATCTGAATCCGGCCTGGGAAGCCAAAATGTATAGCAATCCGTTCGGTAAACGTATGGTCAGCAACGCGCTGGCAGCCTACTGGGCCTTTCAGGGCTGGGGTAATGACCCGGACAAATTTGATGATGCCTTTATGGATACCATTGAAGCGCATTTGAACCAGCATCAGGCCAGTGGTAGCAAAGCTGATGCCTTTGATGCGCAGATGCTGGATCGGCAAACTGTGGATCGTTGGTCATACACGCTGCCGAGTGAACCGTTCACGGTCGTGCTGGATACCCGCATGCATCGCGAGTCCGGCTCGAATGGGGCGGCTGGTGCTTGTGTGTTGATGAACGGACAAGCGCGTGACTGGCTGAATCAGACATTGCAGCAGCAGCGCAATGATTTGGGTGAAGATTATCCGCTGCTGCTGATTTCCGCTTCACCGGTGTTTGGTTTTGCCCGAATGGAAAAATTTCAGCAGATATCTTTGGAACTGGGTCTTTCGCCAGCTACGCTTGATCTGGAATCATGGCGCGAAGGTTTCACATTGCTTGAATCTGTGTTGATGCAGCCAGCCAGCGGCATTCAGGCCGTGACTGTGTTATCGGGTGATGTGCATTATTCCTTCAGCGCGCTGGATCAGTTCAAAAACGCCAATACATCCAAAGCGATTGATGCTGCTCAGCTAACATCCAGCCCGGTCAGCAATAATCCAGCCGGAGGCATCATTGGCAAAGGCTTGCTTGACGTTGAAGATAATGAATATCCCGATTTGATTCGCCCGCAGGAATCGAAAGGGCGCATTACCTCATTGAATAATGTCGGGCTGGTGTTTTTTTCCGACGACGGCAGAACCGAAAAGCATGTGCTGGTTGCGCGCCAGCGCAAGGTTGATCAGCCCAGACATGTATTAACGTATCAATACCCATAACAGGGAGCCACATGACAAAAAGCGTCATACCCGCGCAGGCGGGTATCCAGAGCGGCGTTTGATCATTGAAACCCATAGATTCCCGCCTGCGCGGGAATGACGGATATGATCCATAGCCACTTTTCACAAGCCCATTGGGAATGAATTGGTTAGATTCGCCGACATGCCAAAAATATTATTTCATTTCGGTGAGCTTTCCCTGAAAGGCAAAAACCGATCCACATTCGAGCGTCGTATGGCGCAAAATATTAAACGGGTACTCAAGCCCGTATTGAAGCCAGCCGGTTTTCACCGTGAGCATGGTCGGATGACAGCGGATATCGAATCGGTTTCGGATGAGATGCTGGATTATCTGGCGCTGATTCCGGGTATTCGTAATTTTTCCGTCGTGCATGAATGTGAATTGACACTGGAAGCCATGCAGGAGGCGGCAAAACAGGCTGTGCTGAAAGATTTCGGCCCGAATGTGGCAGGCAAACCGTTTCGCGTCACCAGCAAACGCAGCAATAAAGGCTTTCCGATTCCATCGCCTGAAATGAATTTCGAAATCGGAGGCTTTCTTAAAAACCAGCTTAATCTGGCTGTCAATCTTGATCATGCGGAAATCGATGTGCGTGTCGAAGTCGGTGCGGATGCGGCGTATATCTATACGAAGAAGATTGTCGGCATCGGCGGTTTGCCGGTCGGTACGTCCGGGCGCGGGGTTGTGCTGTTCTCTGGAGGAATTGATTCGCCGGTGGCGGCCTACACGATGATGAAACGCGGTATGGAAGTAGTGCTGGTTCACCTCTACAACAGCACCATCAACCGCGATTTCGCCAAGATTAAAGACCTGGCGCGTCAGCTCTCCCGTTATCAGGGGCGCGTGAAGCTCTACATGATTGATCTGGAAGAGTTTCAGCGCCACGCCATTGCCGAAGTGCCGGCCGAATATCGCATGATTATCTATAAGCGCCAGATGATTCGCTCAGCCGCCCTGATTGCACGTCAGGAAAAGGCGCAAGCGCTAGTAACCGGCGACTCGCTGGGGCAGGTGGCCAGCCAGACGCTGGCCAATATCCATGCTATTTACGACGCCTCCGACCTGCCGCTGCTGCCACCGTTGATTGGAGCGGACAAGGAAGAGATCATTGCCCTGGGGCGGCGCATCGGCACCTACGATATTTCCATTGAGGAGTATTGCGATATCTGCTCGTTCCTGATCGCCAAACACCCGGAGACGCATGCACGCCGTTCAAAGGTGGCCGAGTTAGAAACGCGTTTGCCGCTCGAAGGGCTGGATTGCACCACTCGTATTGTGCTGTTCGATGCAGGTCGCGAATTAACTTAGCGATTCCTGCCTGTTTTGATCGTTTCGTAAAAAGTCTGTCCATGGCCTTTTTACTCCACGGCCATCCATGGGCGCTCTGATGACTTCTTACGAAGCCATCATTATTGATTCAGGAATGTCTTGTAATCTGCCAGCAGCGAATCTACCGCCAGTTGATAAAATCGTTCCCCATCTTCAATGCTTGCCAATGCCGGATTGGAGCCGATGCGGCCATCGGGAAAACTGCGCCGGAAACTGACGGCATCATAAATCTCGCCGGTCGGGGCAATTTCCGGCGTCATGGCAACCTGCTTGACCGCTTCCGGGTAAGCATAATAACTCAGTGCTACTTCGCTCACTGTGGCATGATGCCCTTCTGCGCCATGATACAGTTCGGCGGCCAGAGCGGCGATGGAATCATCTCGCCACCAGTTGGACAGCCTGCAACGCGGAGGCTGTATGTCATCGCCTTTTATTTCTGTATAGATTTCAGAAAAAGCCGCCGTGACCGGTGCAATATTACCGCCGTGCCCATTGAGGAAATAAAAATGCCTAAAGCCGTGTTGATACAATGATTCCACCACATCGTACACCACCCGCATCAGAGTGGCTGGTTTCAGTGTGACAGTGCCGGTAAAGGCCATATGGTGTAACGACATACCATAATTAATAGTGGGGGCAATGAGGATTTGTTCGACTTCGGCCATGCCGGCAGCTATTTTCCTCGGGCAGATGGCATCAGTGCCGATGAGTCCGTTGGGACCATGCTGCTCGGTTGAGCCAATCGGAATGATGATGCCGGTGGAGTGCGTTAAATAGGATTCTACTTCCTGCCATGTGCTGAGTGAGAGTTGCATCGCGTTTATTGTCCGAGCATGGCGTCTTTCAGGTCTGAATCAGCTGGCTTTTTGCCCAGCCAGACGGCCAATAGCGCTTGCTGAAAATCCACCCCGTTGATCACTCCTTTTTCGCTGCCGTTAAAGCTAACATGGGTGCTGCCATCGCCGAGAAAATCGAACACGACTGAATCGCCACGGCGGGCATCTGTAAACAGCGCATTGAATTGGCCAAGCCGTTCATTGAGCGCCTGCATCTGCTTATGCGACTGGTTTTTCTCAAAGCCTTCTTCCCAGCCATCGGTGAGTTTTTCCCTGCCCACTTTGCCATACAGAAAATTCATGGTGACGCGTTTGACGCCATGATCGGCGAGCACCGCTTTGGCGCTGGATGCATGCTGTTCCAGATAGAGACCGCCCACGTAGATATCGAAAAAGAATTTGGTGCGGATGCCGGCGCCGTTAAGCTGCAGGGTCTTGCCTTGCAGTTGAATCGTATCCGGTAATGTTACGCTTTCAATTTCAATGGCCTGAGCGAATAGCGGCAACAGCAGTAGCATGCTGAAGAGTAGCAATCGAATCTGTTTCATGGGTACCTCCTGAAAACCTGAACCTAGCCACTGATGACACGAATGAACACAGATTAAAGCCCTAATTAAAACCCTAACCCAGCAAGCCGGAACCAAGCTTGAACCACAGAGGGCACAGAGAGCACAGAGGAGATCAAAATCTTTATGTTTTGGTTTTCTCGAAGTTGTTCAGCATACTATGGATGTGCGACTTCAGTCGCGCATCTACGGCACGGCTGAAGCCGTACTTCCAGTGTGATCTGACTTGTAATGGCGGTGGTCACCATGCTGCTAATAGTTGTTTTCTCTGCCTTTCCTCTGTGCTCTCTGTGTCCTCTGTGGTGAAAATCTTTTGACTTTATGATCATTTGCTTTGCTGTGGTGAATATTTCTTATGAATTATGTACAAGGTATTTTTCGCAAGGGATTAAACCCACCTCTGCATATCTGACCCATCAGCGGCTAACCATCACCATCCGATTAAAAACCAAAAGTGAATCGACTGCAAGCGAGCATTTACAGCGTGGACATGGTCGGCTACGGTAGCACGATGCAGGTGGCTTTATGGGACGCAAGAAAACCTTTCGAATCGTTCTGATTTGTCTACAAGTATACAAAAATGGCAGCATTGCACTTCAGGTTTGAATGAAGAACAAAAATTGCTGGTTGAATGAACAGCAGGAGAGAATAGATGTTAAAACGATTGACCATATTTACACTGCCCGTGCTCATGTTCAGCGCAACCACAGCCTTGGCGGCCAGCTACACTTACCAGATTGATCACGGCACTCCCGGCGTGATTGCCAGCAACAGTAAAATGGCGCGACTGGTGCTGATCGGCTCTGGCGATTGCAGCAGCATCCCCTACAATATTATTGCCGACGGGGTGAAATCGCTGGGCGGTACGCTGGATCTGAGCCGGCAGGTCTCCTTTCCGCTGGATTTTACCACCGTGACCCTATCCTGCTCCAAAGCCGGTATTAAGGCGGTTGTCAGCAAGGAAGGATCCGGCCTGTTTTAACAGGCCGCGCGATAAGGTATGCAATGAGCCCCACACAATGAGCTATTCTCCGATAGCCGTAATGGTGCGCTTTCCCCGTAGATGATGGATGCAAGCATCAAAGGCCACCGGCAGCGCTTAAGGCGACGTTTCGCGGCGCATGGCTTTGATGGCTTTCACGATTACGAAGTATTGGAACTGCTGTTGACCTATGCCATTCCGCGCGTCGATGTCAAACCGATTGCCAAGCGGCTGTTGGAAATATTCGGTACGCTGGCCGGCATTTTTGATGCAACTGCGGCAGAGCTGGCGCAGACCGAGGGGGTGGGTGAAAAAGGCGCGCTGTTCCTGACCCTGATCCGGCAGGTCGAAATCCGTTATCTGGCCTCTGATCTGCCCGGTAAAAAAGTGTTTGATCGCCCCGAACGGGTCAAGGCGCACCTGCGTATGCTGGTGCAGGGGCGTGGTATGGAGTGTTTTGGCGCCGTGTTCGCCGATCAGCAACACCGCCATATCGCCACCCAGATTCTGTTCGAGGGCACGGTGGATCGTGCCGCCGTCTATCCGCGCAACCTGATGAAGCGCGCTCTGGAACTCGATGCCAAGGGGCTGATTCTGTTTCACAACCACCCCGGCGGTACAGCCCGAGCCAGTCAGGAAGATATTGATTTGACCCGCCGCATGGCCGATGCCTGTGCCGCACTGGAGATCAAGATTCTCGATCATTTCCTGATTGCCGGCACAGAAGTTCTCTCCTTCAAAGAAAACGGCTGGTTTTGAGCAGGCATGTTCAGGTGCTTGGCTTTCTCATCCGATTCTCGTTAGTCCGAATTATCCTGAAGAAGATGGAAATCTCTTCTCTTCGCCCGGAAGCGGAGCAGGACTTGTTGGATATGGCAAATTGGCATGTGCAGCAGAGGCAGGGCTTGGGGTGAGCGTTTATGGATGAGGTATTGGCGTCGATTTCAATGCTCGCAGAGTCTCCACGACTGTATCCAGTTGTTCATCGAAAGATGAGGCGCGATAGTTCAAAAAGACGCAGGCGCAGTTGGTGAATGATTTTGAATTAGGAATTGCATAGTTTTCGGACATGAAAAATTTCGATGTATTTAATGGTGATGCTGATGGCATCTGTGCTCTGCACCAGCTGCGGCTGGCACATCCACGCTCATCCAGGCTGGTGACCGGGGTAAAGCGGGATACTGCGCTGCTTAAGCGCGTACAGGCTAATGTTGGTGATCAGGTCACGGTGCTCGACATTTCGCTGCATAAAAACTGCGATGATCTGGTTGATCTGCTCAATAGGGGCGTAGAAGTTCAATATTTCGACCACCATTTTGCCGGGGATATACCGACATCAGACAATCTGGAGGCGCATATCGACACCTCCGCTAACACCTGCACCAGCCTGCTGGTGAACGGTTATCTGGGTGGCGCATACCTTCCGTGGGCGGTAGCGGCGGCCTTCGGGGATAATCTGTTCGATGCGGCCCGCGCAGCAGCAACGCCGTTAAACCTGTCCGAAGCACAGATGCAGCAGCTCGAAGAGCTGGGCACGCTGATCAATTACAACGGTTATGGCGTGACGCTGGACGACCTCTATTTTGCGCCGGATGCGCTGTATCGTGAAATTAGCGGTTATGAAAGCCCGTTTGAATTCATTGCCGCTTCGCGGGCATTCAGGCAATTGGCTGCGGGTTTTGCCGCTGATATCGAACAGGCCAGGGAACTGACTGCCGCCGTTGAAGAAACAGCCGTGAAGGTATTGATGCTGCCGGATGAGGCATGGGCAAGGCGCGTGTCCGGCGTGTTCGGTAATGAACTGGCGCGCGGAGCGCCGGAGCGGGCGCACGCCTTGATGACGGTGCTGTCGGGTGACGATTACCGTATCAGCGTGCGCGCACCGCTGAATAACAAAACCGGCGCCGATGAGTTGTGTATGCAGTTCCCCACCGGCGGCGGGCGTAAGGCAGCTGCCGGTATCAATGCGCTGCCGGCGGAGATGGCCGATGATTTCATCGCAGCATTCCGGCAGCAGTATGGTGCTGAATAGTTTACAACATGGCGACCAGCAGGGCACCGACCGTCATCAGGCATACGCCGAGCCAGTTGAGCAATGAGAGTTTTTCACTCAGGAAAACGACGCCGAAGACGGCAACCAGCACCACGCTCAGCTTATCGACAGGAGCCACCTGAGAGGCATTGCCCAGCTTGAGGGCGCGAAAATAGCAGATCCAGGACGCGCCGGTGGCAAGCCCCGACAGGCAGAGAAACAGATAACTTTTGGCGGAAATCGTGCGCAGCGGTTGAAATTGGTTCGTGGCCAACAGAATGCCGCCAAGTACGATCAGGATTATGACAGTTCTGAAAAAGGTTGCGAAATCCGAATTTACCTCTTCAACGCCGACTTTGGCGAAGATGGCCGTCAGCGCTGCGAAGACAGCGGATAGCAGCGCCCAGAATTGCCATGATGCCAGTGGAGTCATCATGGCATGATAGCGAATCATCCGTGCTTTGAAAGAGGGCAGTCAGCGATTAAGCTCGCCAACAGCTTACTGTGTGGCTATAAATTGCGCCGGAAGTTGCTAACGGATACAAGGGAGAAGAGAGATGGGGGTTCTGGCCGGAATACATGCTGTAAAACATGCGTTGGATGCCGGCGATTCGGTGGATGAATTGTTGATTGAGAAGGGGAAAAGGCATCCGCGCATCAATGAATTGATCCATCTGGCCAAAAAAAACGGTATCCGTTTCTCTTTTGTGCCGAAGCAGGCGTTGGTACGCCTGGCTGAAGGCGTGCCCCATCAAGGCGTCGTGGCGAAAATGGTTGCGGCAGGGGCTATGCAGTCTGTCTCATTTGAAGATTGGTTGAAGGCGCTGGATATGGATTCGGTGCCACAGGTGTTGCTGCTGGATCAGGTCACCGATCCGCATAATCTGGGTGCCTGCGTGCGTACGGCGGAAGCAGCCGGTTGCGCGGGCGTGATTGTGCCCAGGGATCATGCCGCCGATCTGCATTCGCCGGTGGTGGCGAAATCAGCTTGCGGGGCGATGGCGCGTTTGCCTGTATTACGGGTCACCAATCTCAAACGCTGCATCGAACAGTTGCAGCAAAAAGGGTTCTGGACGGTGGGGCTGGCCGGCGAAGCGGACACGTCGATCTATGATGCGAAACTTACCGGCGCGACAGCGGTGGTGATGGGGTCGGAAGGTGCTGGCATGCGCCGTCTGGTGCGGGAATCCTGCGATCAGTTGGTTCACATTCCTATGCCGGGAGCAGTGGAATCGCTGAATGTATCGGTGGCAACCGGTATAGCGCTGTTTGAAATTAACCGGCAGAATAACGCCGGTTGAGCGGCTGCGACGAACAGCTGCGATGAACAGATCAGGCAGCGGCTTTTTTGGAAGCCTCGGGTTGCGATGTACGGATGAATTTCTGACCGCAATACTGGCACTGTCCTGAGCCGCCCTTCAGATTGATATAGACCAATGGATGCTGGCCATTATCGGAGCAGGAAACAATTTCTTCAGTTGATTTGATGATTGAACTACTCATTGTGTCGTGCCCCCGTGGCTGGTGTATAGCCGTAAAAAAAGCGGGCGAATTTTGTCGTCAGGGCTGATAATGTCAAGCTTTTTACGACTTCAACAAGTATTGGGGCTTTGAAATAACTATTTTTGACAGAGGTGTGTCTGATGAATGGAGCTGACCGGGTGTTGATCGAGGGGCTGGAGGTACGGACGGTGATCGGTATTTATGACTGGGAGCGGGAAATTCGGCAAACCGTTCGTCTTGATCTGGAGATGGCCTGGGATATTTCGAAAGCAGCGCAAACCGACCAGATTGAAGATACGCTGGATTACAAAGCGGTATCCAAGCGTCTGATCTCATTTGTTGAGGGGTCCAGTTTCGGTTTAATTGAGTCACTGGCTGAGCACTGCGCCGGGATTGTACTCAATGAGTTCGATGTGCCCTGGCTACGCCTGAAGATGTCCAAACCCGGCGCAGTGCGCGGCAGTGAGAATGTAGCAGTGTTGATTGAAAGGAGTCGGCATGGCTGAGGTGCTGATCGGTATGGGGTCCAATATCGATCCGGAATCCAATCTGTTGCAAGCGGCTGCGGCGCTCAGAGCCGAATTCGGAGCCGTTATATTTTCATCCGTATTCCGCTCGGCGGCGGTGGGCATGGATGGCGATGATTTTCTCAACGCCTGCTGTCTGTTCAATTCCGCACTGGAACAAGTGGAAGTGCGTCGGCGCATGAAGGAGCTGGAAGATGCGCAAGGGCGCGACCGCTCCAGCGGCTCATGGAAGCCGCGTACGATTGACCTGGATGTACTAATGTATCATGGCAAGATGATTGATGATGAGTTGTACAGCTACGCCCACGCCTATGTGCCGGCTTCCGAACTGGTAGAACTCAATGCCCCGTTGCCGGGTACGATGCAGAAGCTACATGTTGTATCATTATGCCTGTAGCTGAATTTGAAGTCACTCCTGATGGGCAAGGTGTGATTTTAATGCGATTGGGCTGGGGGCAAGGGATTTTATGATGGTGCGTATTGACCATTGCCAATATGATATATATTATACGGTATATATCAGGAGGTGCATAGTGAACACTGCCAAAATTTTTCAAAATGGCCGCAGTCAGGCCGTCCGTTTGCCGAAGGAGTTCCGATTTGATAGTGATGAGGTATTTGTACATAAAGTAGGGAATGCTGTCGTCCTGTTACCGATTCGCCACAGTTGGAATACACTGTTCCAGTCACTGGATCAATTTTCAGACGATTTTATGCAGGATGGTCGGCAGCAACCAGAGCTACAGGGGCGCGATTTTTCGTGTTTCGACTGAGGGCGGACTGATGTACATGCTCGATACAAACATCTGCATTTATCTGATCAAGAATAATCCGCCACATGTTCGCCCCCATTTTGAGCGCCTGCAACCTGGAGATATTCTGCTATCATCAATCGTACTGGCCGAACTGATGTATGGCGTATCCAAAAGCCAACATAAGGAACGCAATCATGCTGCACTGGAAATGTTCCTAATGCCACTTGAAATCGTTCAGTTTGATGCGCAGGCCGCAGAAAAATATGGTGATATTCGCGCCGGGCTTGAGTGCTCAGGCAAGGTCATTGGCGGTAATGACCTGTTCATCGCTGCGCATGCCCTTAGTCTGGATGCAACACTGGTCACCAACAATGTAAAAGAATTCAATCGCGTTCCGAAGCTTTATATTGAGAACTGGGTCTAACGCGCATGGATTTTTTCAACGAATAAGGTTAGGTCGTGAGAGCGAAGCGAACCACGAATGCACACGAATGAACGCGAATAAGGGCAAGGACTTATCCTCCTGTGAGAGATGTAGAGTAGCATACATGTATATACTTTCGATCTATCTTTTCAATTGTTCCAAAAATGAAAAAAGGAAAGTCACCATTTGATGTGGTGGGCATAAAAACCATGCAGGACTATGGTTTGTTTGGCAGCGTGATCCAGCTAATCCGGGGCAGCACGCTGTCCAGGCGATAATGGCTATGATCCGCATGATTCTGTAACTCGCCGTGTAAACGAAATTTGGTATCGACGCTGGCCTTGCCGCGATATTGCTGTTGATGACTGATCAGTTTGATGGCGCTGATGGCCGTCTTTTCGCCGCCTGTGCGAAAACGGAATTCCAGCTTGCTGAAGGTATAGGGTGGCAGCGGTTGCGCCGTGCTATCGGTTGCGGACGCCGGTGTTGCCTCCGCTTGGATTCGTTGTCGCCAACTGCCGTCGTAAATCAGCATATCGCCATTGCTGCGCTGCCAGTCGTGCATGGATGTCTGTGCAACAGCGCCCTGTGCAATGACGCCGTGCAGGATGATATTGGCCTGCAATTTGCCGCCGATATCCGCCTGCAACCAGTCGCCCAGGCCAGTCAATTGTGATAACTGTACGTGTTTGGCGCGTATATCGCCCCCGATGCCCAATCCCTCCGGCAGCGCTGTCAGCGCCAGTTTCTTGCTGGTGAATGATCCACCGGCCAGTGTGGCGCTAAAATTGCGCAGCATCAGCACCCCCTTGGTGAGCTGGTAGCGACTCTGAATATCCTGCCATCTATTGCCCAAAAACTGCAATTCGCCGTGCAGAATCTGCCCTTGCAGCGATAGCTGCTGCCAGAAGGAGGGGATGGCGTTTACCGTATCCCGATTCAGGTTTCCAGAGATCACATCAATATTGCCATGCCCTGATGCGGCCTGATAGCTGCCCCGCAATGTCGCCTTGCCATATACGCCATCAAGCAGCAGGTGCTCGCTGGTAAAGCGTCCCTGTCGTACGCCGACATCGGCATGGATATGCCAGTCATCTATGCCAAAGCCATCCAATTGCCACTTACCTGTCAGGTTTGCAGCCATATCCGACATCGTATGTGTTTGCGTGTTGGCTGCAGGCTGTTGCTCATTTTCCGTAGACTGTCGTTCGATCTCCGTCTGCTGCGACCAGCTCGTTTTGCCGCCGCCACGCAGCGCGCCATGCCAGGCTGGCAGACTCTCCGGCAGCTGCACCCCTTGGCTATGTAACTGATCGAAATCCACATTCAGATGTTTGATTGACAGCGACTGTCGGGTGGTTTTTTTCACCGCTTGTTTTTTAACATCCTTTTTCTTCACCTTCCAGTCTAGATTTCCCAGCGTGGCGTCACCCAACTGCCATGCCTGCAGCGTGGCTGCGACAGTATGCTCCCCTTGCCACTTGATGGTCGCCTGACCGTGCGCTTTGACCGTGTTCGGCTTCACCAGCCAGCCAGGATAGCTCAGTTGGGCTGCATCGCCATTCACATCCGTGTTTACCACCCTGATATCGCCGTGCTGATGCAGGCGCAGTTTTCCGCTGATGACCCCATCGGCCTGTAACGCCGGTTTGATATGCAGCGTAGCAAACAACATATTGGATAGCGGCAACCATAAGCCCGCATCAGCGCTCTGCGTATTGATAGCCATATCGAAATCACCATTGCTACGCTGACTACTCTGCATATGGATGATGCCACCATCCGCCTCAACCGCCGTTTCTGCGTGCCATCCCTTGGTATCGCCAGCCAGTTTAGAGACTTTCAGGTGTAGATCCGGCAATGGGTAGTCGGTTTCTCCGGCATGGAATGATGCATCCGACAGATTCACATCGGCATGAGCATGCCAGATCGTCTTATGCCACTGAATAACCGCTTTGAGTTGCGTGTTGGCTTTTATCATGTGCGCCAATGTCAGTTTTCTAGGCAGCAGATGCGCCCACTTGGACATCGGCATATGTTCGGCCTCCAGCGTTGTGCTGCAGTGGTTCTGTTGGCATGTGCCGGTGATCGCAACAACGCCCTGTTTGCCAAAATGCACAAAACTGTCGCGCCATGATAAGCTGCCCGATTCGGTATGGTTGAGTCTGCCGCGCAGGGATATGGCGCTGACTGCCTTGCCGCTTTCCACTCTGGCCTCGCCGAATAGAGACCACGTCTGCGCCTTGGTAATGTCCAGCGTGAGCGCGCCATCCAGCAGCTTGCCCTCCTCCAGTAACCATGTCATCAGCGTGGCAGGAACCAATGATTGCAGTCTGAGCAGTGGAAAGTGCGTCAGTTTCAGCTTGCCAAAACCACGGGTAATATTTCCGGTATGGAAAAACAGACGCCCGTTGCCGCTGATCGATTGGCCATCCTGCTTGGCGTTCAGCTCCCACAGGGTTTCGCTATCCATACCGATATTGCGCAGATCCAGATGCAGGTTATTCAGTAATTCCTCGCCATCGGGTGTTAATACCTGACTGCGAACCAAGCTGATGCGTTGCACAGGCAATGAAGAAATGGCTGCCGATGTCGGTTGTAGCGCATCGGGCTGAATAATGATGGTGGCATCATGGATATCGAGCGTATTGACTTGGATCTTTCCCAACAGCAGTGGTAATAATCTGAGGCTGACTATGATATGCCCGGCCTGCATCTGGAATTGCCGGTGATGCAGTGACACGTGCTCAAGGCGCAGTCCGACGCCATGCATCAAGGTCAGAGAGGATTGATCAGCCGACAGCTTTACATCAGTGGCCTGACTGATCTGCGCATAGAAATGCTGGCTAATTCTCGTTGCATTCAGGCGTACTGCCAGTACGGCAGCCAACACCAACAGGGCTACACCTGCGACAACTATTCTGCGCAGCCCTGTTGACATGAATTTGCGATCAGCCTTTGAGCAGTGCTTTCAGACGCTGGTTGACCATACCGGGATTGGCTTTGCCGCGTGATGCCTTCATCACCTGACCGACAAAGAATCCGAGCAGTTTATCCTTGCCGCCGCGATAGCCTTCCACCTGGCCTGGATTGGCTGCCATGACGTCCACAATAATGGCATCAATCGCGCCTGTGTCGGATACCTGTTTCAGGCCTTTGGTTTCGATAATGGTATCGGCATCATCATCCGACTCCATCATGATATCGAGCACGTCCTTGGCTGCCTTACCGGAAATCGTATGATCGCCTACGCGTTCCAGTAGTCCGGCCAGACGTTGAGATGAAACCGGAGATTCAGCCAGTTCTTTACCCGCTTCATTCAGACGACCCAGCAATTCATTGATCATCCAGTTGGCGCAGCGCTTCGGATCAGCCGGGTGCGCCGCCGCCAATGATTCATACCATGCCGCCGATTCGCGCGTCTGGGTCAGTACATCGGCATCGTAAGGGGACAGACCAAATTCGGTTTCAAAGCGCTTGCGCAACTGACCGGGCAGTTCCGGCATGCCAGCCCGAATAGCATCCACTTCGTCCTGCGTGAAACGCAGTGGTGGCAGGTCGGGCTCCGGAAAATAGCGGTAATCATGTGCTTCTTCCTTGCTGCGCATGGAGCGGGACTCGTTTTTGACGGAATCCCATAAACGTGATTCCTGCACCACTGCGCCGCCATTTTCGATGATTTCAATCTGGCGATTGACTTCATATTCGATGGCCTGTTTGATGAAGCGGAACGAGTTCATATTCTTCATTTCGGTACGTGTGCCCAGCGGTTCGCCCGAACGTCGCACCGATACATTGGCATCGCAGCGGAACTGCCCTTTCTCCATATTGGCGCCGGAGACATCGAGGAAACAGACCAGTTGATGCAGTTGTTTCAGATAGGCGATGGCTTCATCGGCATTGGCCATATCCGGCTCGGAAACGATTTCCATCAACGGTACGCCGGAGCGATTCAGGTCAATATGTGATACGCCATCCAGCCCCTCATGCATCGATTTACCGGCATCTTCTTCCATATGAATGCGGGTGACGCCGATACGTTTTTCACCATCGTTGACCGGAATATCCAGATAACCATGCTCGACAATCGGTAGCGGAAACTGAGTGATCTGATAGCCCTTGGGCAGATCGGGATAGAAATAATTCTTGCGGTCGAATTTAGAAATCAGATTGATATCGGCATTGATCGCCAGACCGGTCAACACGGTTTTTCTGGCCGCTTCGATATTGAGCACAGGCAACTGGCCGGGCATGCCGAGGCAGACCGGGCAGGTTTGTGTGTTGGGCTCAGCGCCGAATTCGGTCGAGCAGCCACAGAATTGCTTGCTTTTGGTATTGACCTGCACATGTACTTCCAGGCCGATGACTGTTTCCCAGCTCATGCTTCACCTCCGAAATTGATCGGCGCTTTCACCCAGTCGGTGGCGGCTTCATAGGCCGATGCGGCACCCAGAATCACATCTTCTCGCCAGGCCGGCGCGATCCATTGCAGACCGACCGGCAAGCCATCGACAAAGCCGCAGGGTTGGCTCAGACCGGGCAGACCGGCCAGATTCAGGGCGATGGTAAAGATATCGGAGAGATACATGGTCAGCGGATCAGCGGTTTTTTCGCCCAGTTTGAAGGCGGTAATCGGGCTGGTCGGGGTGGCAATCACATCGACCTGTGCAAAGGCATTGATAAAATCCTGCCGAATCAGCGTACGCACTTGCTGCGCCTTAATATAATAAGCATCGTAATAACCCGACGAGAGCGCGAAGGTGCCGGTCAGGATACGGCGTTTGACCTCTTTGCCGAAACCTTCATCGCGACTGCGGGTGTACATGTCGAGCAGATCATCCGGATTGTCGCAGCGGTGGCCGAAACGCACCGCATCGTAACGTGACAGATTGGCCGAGGCTTCAGACGGGGCGATGACATAATAGGCCGCCACGGCTGCATCGGTATGCGGCAGGCTTATATCGACAATTTCCGCCCCCAGCGCTTCACACTCGGCCAGCGCCGCATCAATGGCAGCGCGCACGCCGGTATCCATGCCATCGACAAAATATTCTTTCGGCTTGCCAATGCGTAAACCTTTCATGCCGGTTTTATCGCAAGCACCCAACCAATCGACAGCAGGCGCATCCGGCACCGATGTCGAATCCATTGAATCGTGGCCGGACATGGCGGCGGCAATCATGGCCGCATCTTTTACCGTACGCGTCATCGGGCCGGCCTGATCCAGCGAAGAAGCGAAGGCGATAATGCCGCGCCGCGATACGCGTCCGTACGTTGGCTTCAGGCCGGTAATGCCACACACGCTGGCTGGCTGTCGAATCGAGCCGCCGGTATCGGTACCCAGTGCGGCAGGCACCAGTGCCGCCGCCACAGCTGAGGCCGAACCGCCGGATGAGCCACCCGGAATACGTTCGATATCCCACGGATTATGACATGGGCCGAAGGCCGATGTTTCGGTCGAGGAGCCCATGGCGAATTCATCCATATTGGTCTTGCCAACCAACACTGCGCCGGCCTCTTTCAGTTTGGTAATCACATGCGCATCGTAAGGCGCATGAAAATCTTTCAGTATATGGGAGCAGCACCGGGTTGGCCCGTCCTGGGTGCAGAAGATATCCTTGATGGCAATCGGCAAGCCTTCCAGCGCCCTGGCACCGTGTTTGGTGCGATAGGCGTCGCTGGCTTCGGCCTGCTCCAGCACATGCGCCGGATCGATATCGACAAAGGCATTCAAATCGCCATTAAAAGCGGCGATACGATCCAGATAGGTTTTGGCCACGGCCACAGCGGTTGTTGCTCCGGCATCGAGCCGGTCTTTGATTTTGGACAGGGTAGAAAACGGCATTATTCAATCACCTTGGGCACAACATACAGGCCTGATTCAGTTTGGGGGGCGGGGGCTTGCAATGCTTCGCGGCGATTGACGTTGGTCACCACATCGAGGCGCTGCGGCATGGCGATATCGTGCGGATGCGCGATCGGCTCTACGCCGTCGGTGTCCACGGCGCCCAACTGTTCCACATAGCCGATGATATTCGATAATTGCGGCCCGAGCTCTGCCGCCTCGTCGTCGGTCAGGCGAATGCGGGAGAGCATCGCCACTTTTCTTATATCAATATCCATCATGTCGCCCCGTTTGTAAAATCGATGCGAAGCATAGCCACAATGCGTTACCGACTCCACCTACTTTTCAGACGACTTGCATCCTGATGCCGATGCAAGATAATACACCCCGCCGCGCAAATGCCCGGCCAAATCATAAATGCTCTGATCGTGTATGAGTGGGTCGGGCGTAGCGGGCAAACCGCACAAACCGGTTTCCACCATAATATAACCGCCGGGTTGCAAATGTTCCGGGCCATCGCGCAGAATCATCGTTAAATATTTGAGACCATCCCGCTCGTCGGTGAGCGCGTGGCGCGGTTCCTGCGCAAGTTCTTGTTCCAGCGCGCCCATTTCGTGCTCGGCGACGTAGGGCGGGTTGGAAATCACCGCATCGAACGGGTAGTCCTCGGGGCACAGTGCCGCCAGCATGTCGCCCTGCCTGAACATCATGCGATCAATGACGCCAAGCTGTTTGGCATTGAGCCGGGCGACAGCCAGCGCTGCTGCGGAAATATCGGTTGCGACCACGGTTGCGCGGGGATATTCGCAGGCCAGTGTCACCGCGATACAGCCCGAGCCGGTGCCGATATCGCAGAAACGGAGCGCCGCCTGCTGGTCTGGAAAGCGTTCCAGTACAGCTTCAATCAGATGTTCTGTTTCCGGCCTCGGAATCAGCACATCGGGGGTCACCAGAAAGGGGCGCGACCAAAACTCCTTTTGACCGATAATATAGGCTAGCGGCTCACGATGGATGCGCCGTTGCAGCAGTCGGTTAAAATCCTTCTCGATGGTTTCCGGCACCATGTCATTGACACGGACAATCAGATCAGTGCGACTGAGATGCCAGATCTTCATCAGCAACAACTCGGCATCCAGCCTCGGCGCATCGCAGCCTGCCTGCTGCAATAAAACGGCGGCCTGGCGCAGTAACGTCCCGATTTTCATTGCTGTTTCTTTATCCTCTACCGAGGCTCGGCTATGAATGGGCGGCGAGTAGTTCGGCCTGATGGTGGGTCAACAACGCATCAATCAATTCGCCCATATCCCCATTGATAATCTGTTCGAGCTTATACAAGGTCAGATTGATACGGTGATCAGTGATGCGGCCCTGCGGAAAGTTGTAGGTGCGGATACGTTCCGAGCGGTCGCCGGAACCGACCATACCCTTGCGCGTCTCGGCGCGCTCGGCATTGGCGGAAGACTGCTTTTGGTCGAACAGTCTGGCCTGTAACACTTTCATGGCCTGCGCCTTGTTTTTATGTTGGCTGGCCTGATCCTGACAGGTGACGACGATGCCGCTGGGCAGATGGGTGAGACGCACGGCTGATTCGGTTTTGTTGACATGCTGACCGCCAGCGCCGGAGGCGCGATAGACATCAATACGCAGATCTTCTGTGCGAATATTGACATCCACCGCTTCCGCTACTGGCAGAACAGCCACGGTGCAAGCCGAGGTATGAATACGACCGCCAGATTCGGTTTCAGGCACGCGTTGTACGCGGTGTACGCCGGACTCGAACTTGAAACGTGAAAACACGCCCTTGCCGGTGACTTGAGCAATCACTTCCTTGTAACCGCCGATGCCGGTATCGCTGCCCGACAGGATCTCAACCTTGAAACCCTGCGTCTCGGCATAGCGGCAATACATGCGGAATAGGTCGGCGGCGAACAGCGCCGCTTCATCGCCGCCGGTTCCCGCCCTGATTTCCAGAATAATATCGCGGGCGTCATTCGGGTCTTTGGGCAACAATAGCCAATTTAAGTGTTCTTCACTGTCAGCAAGCGCCTGTTTCAGCGCAGCCATCTCTGATTCCGCCAGTTGGCGCAATTCAGTATCACACTCCGGATCAGCCGCTAAATCGTGGTTGTCCTGCAACTGCTGTTGCAGCTTCAGATATTTCGAAGCCGCTTCGGCGACCGGCTCGATTTCGGAAAATTCGCGAGATAATTTGGTGTAGCGTTGATTGTCAGATGTGATATCGGGATCGGCGAGCGAGCTAGCGATCTCTTCGCGCCGCCTGAGAATATTATCCAGACGAGTGTTCATTACGCCCCTTTTGCGAGCTGTTGAGCGAACTATTGTGCGAAGCAGATCCATGCCTTGGCAAGTCAATGTCGAACAGACGTGTGACTGCGCCCATCAGCAGATCGCCTTCAATGTCATCCGGTAATTTCTTCAACGTGCAAAGCGTCGGGTGCATATAGCGCTTCATCAACGATTTGCTAAAGCGCTCCACCGCCTCAATCTGCTCAGCGTTAAAACCTTTCATATAACGCAACGCCTTTTCCATCTCTTCCCTGCGACGGGCGTCCATCTGTTGTTGGATACTGCGAATCAGCGGAACCGATTCGAGCGATTTCAGCCAGCGATGAAACTGGGCGGTCTCCTCATTAATGATATCTCCGGCCTGCTCGGCCTCCTGCTCGCGATGTTCGACATTGCCTTGCACCACATGCTGCAGGTCATCAATATCATAGAGATAGACGCCGTCGATATCGGCGACACGCGGATCAATATCGCGCGGCACGGCGATATCAACCAGAAACATCGGATCGCCCCTGCGTTTCTTCATTGCCGCCTGCACGGCATCGGGCAGCAATACAAAGGTGCTGGCGCCGGTGCTGGAGAGGACAATATCTGCAGCATCCAGATAATCGGGCAACTGCTCCATCGTCAAGGCATGACCCTCAAACTCCAGGGCCAGATTCTGAGCTCGTTTCAAGGTCCGGTTGGCCACCAGAATATCTGTACAGCCGTTACCGCGCAGGTGTCTGGCAGCCAGTTCCGCCATTTCACCAGCGCCCATCAGCAATACAGTTTTATCGGCCAGATCTCCGAAAATATGGCGCGCCAGTTCAACGGCGCAGGAGGAGATATTGACCGCCTGCTTGCCAATGCCTGTCTCGCTGCGAGCGCGCTTGGCGGCAGCGAAAGTGGATTGATAGAGCCGGTGCAACACGTGGCCGGCGCTACCTGCCGCCAGCGCATGCTCATATGATGCTTTCACCTGTCCGAGAATTTGAGGCTCGCCGAGCACCAGAGAATCCAGTCCGGCCGCCACGGAAAACAGATGCCGAATAGCCTGATCGGTAGTGAAAGAGTAGAGGTGCTCACATACATCTTCCATATCCATGCCCGACTTTTCAGAGAACCACTCATGTACGGCAGCAATTGCGGCATCGGGATCGTGGGTTACCACGGTCATCTCAACCCGGTTGCAGGTTGAAAGCAAAGCCGCTTCGCGAATGGATGGATGTTGAATCCGCTGCTGTAATATATCGGTAATATCGCTTTCGTTGACAGCAAGGCGCTCACGTAGCTCAACCGGTGCGGTTTTGTGATTTAATCCGATATGACAAATGCGCATGACGCAAAATCCTAGCGATTTTCAGCGGCCGGGTACAGGTCGCCGTCTTCTTGCAGCGTCAGAACTAGCGGCGCGGTGCATGTCTGATCAGCAAACAGGCGCGCCTCAACCCTGCCTTTCTGTGTCGATTCCAGTAGCAAATAGCAGACCGGAGAGGCGTTGCCATGGCGCCGAACAAGCTCGGACAACCGATGCATCTGCTTCATATCCAACTGTCGGCGGGCAAGCAGATAAATCCCGATCCAGTCTTGTTGGCGGCAGAAGTCTGTTAAAGATGGCGCTCTGTGGCCGATTTTCGTGACACTTGTGCGACTTTCGATCAGATTGCCGCCGCCGGCGAGCAGCCCCTGGCAGCAATCTTGCTCCCTCGACATTGCATCAATGGCATCATGCAGCAACGCCTGCATGCAATGACGACGGATACAGATCTCTTGTTGGGGGAAAAGGCCAGCTTGCATCGCGCAAGCATAAAAGCCTGACCTGCTTCGTCAATGAAGGCTGACTGCATGGAATGTGATGAAGTCATCAAATGTGATCGCCATCACGGCGTGCGTGGTGGTGGCAATAGACAATTGCCATGTGATTTTTGCCATGGAGGCCAATCTGGGCATATGAACAAACGGATTTATATCTCCTCATCCGGAACCTTATTCGGATTCGTGATGCGCCGTAATCTGATGATGGCAGCATGCGCGCTGCTGCTTGGCCTGGTGGGCTTTGGCGTATGGGGCGCTTACAATGTCTACCACAGCGAGCAGCTGTCCATAGCGTTGCAACAGGCCCGACACGCCATGCGGCATGAACACCTCGACAGCGATCGCCGCATCGCCAAGCTGACCAATCGACTACAGGGCGACAAAAACAAACTGGCGGTTTATGCACGCACGCTGGGCCAGATGCAGGCGCGGATGGCCAGACTCGATGCTCTTGGATCCCGGCTAGTTGATGTCGCCGCTCTGGATAAATCTGAATTTGATTTCAGCCTGACTCCCGCTTTCGGCGGCGTGCGCCAACAGCCTGTGGGCGGCTACGATGCTGACACGAGCTTGCACAGCACGCTTGATCCAATGGATGCAAAGCTTAAACAGCTGGATGCGCAGTTGGCCGCCGTGGACTTCATGCTGGAGCAGAAAAACACCGCTGTGCATGCCAAACCGCACACCTGGCCGACAGCAGGCGGCTGGATCAGTTCTGGCTTTGGTCCGCGTATTGATCCCTTTAGCGGCAGGCCTGCTATTCACCGAGGTGTAGATATAGCCAATCACTTTGGCGCACCGGTGCTGGCAGCCAGCACCGGCGTGGTCACCTTTGCCGGAAAAATGGAAGATTTCGGTTATGTGGTGGATATCGACCATGGCTACGGTTATAAAACCCGCTATGCGCATCTCTCCAGTCTCACCGTTCATGTCGGAGATGTCATGGTGGATCGCCAGATGCTTGGGCGCATTGGTTCCACCGGCCATTCCACCGGGCCGCACCTGCACTACGAAGTGCGCCATGACGGCAAGCTGATCAACCCGAGTGCATTTCTGCGCAGGGGATAACCATGCCGGTGCAGCAGCAGTTTTTTGTGATACTCTTCAGGGTCTTTGGTTTGCGTCATGGTGCCGCCGCGCGGAAACAACGCATCATACAGGCGCGACACCCAGAAACGCAGTGCGGACAGCCTGAGCAACTGCGGCAGTGCATCATGCTCTCCGGGCAGCAGTGGTCGCATGGATTCATAACCGGCCAGAAATGCATCCATGCGAGCTTGATCCTGCTCAGAAAGCATGACCGCCTGCGCATTGAGTGAAATAGCGATATCCATGGCAAAGGCAGCATCATGGGCATAA
>JALUWF010000008.1 GCA_027019785.1 Mariprofundus sp.
GAGGGCTCGCAGATGCGCAAAGAGGCCAAATTTCACAAAGATGCGCTGGATGAGCTGGGACAGTCGGTCGATGGCGAAATGGCACCACAGGTTGTGGCATTTGAAAAAACGTCCAAAAAACTCACAGGCAGCGCCAAAGAGCAGTTCGCCCAGTGGCGAGCTTTTCTCAAACGGATGTATCAACAGGAAGCTACGCCCGATGTTCAGCTCTGATATTGTAATATAACAAGCATGAACCACAGAGGACACAGAGAGCACAGAGTAAATCAAAGCATTCTTATTGATGCTGATTTTTCTCTGCCTTTCTCTGTGCTCTCTGTGTCCTCTGTGGTGGGTGTTTTTATGCATTTATCTCCATGTTAGAAGAAAAATTGCGACAGGCCAGCGCCGCCGATGCCAGAACCCGAACGCGTCTATTGTGGATGCTCGGCTTCGGTCTGCTTGCTGCAATAGCCGTGATGGTGGTGCTGTCGTACGTTCAGCATGCGCCATCGCATAGCGCCGCAGAAGTGATTTCGCAGCCGGTCAGCCAACCAATTCATCAACCAGTCGAACAGAGTATTGATCCGACAGCGCCTCAATCGACCGATCAACAGGGCTTGCGCGAACAGTTTATGACGCGGCTGCAAGCCTATCAGAGCGGTCTGGAAACAAGGCTTGCCGACGCCAATATCAAACAGTGGAATGCCGATCAGGCGGCTGAACTGCAGGCGCGCAAGCAGGCGGCTATCTCGGCATTCGGCACTGGAGATTATGTAGCGGCGCTAAAGCATCTGGACGAGCTGGAAACCATGGCGAAACAGGTGCTGACGAAAAGAGATGCGCTGTTTGCCGGTGAAATCGCGGCAGTCAAACAGGCGCTGGGCAAGGATGACGTTGTTTCCGCCAAACTGCATATCACCAAAGCCTTGCAGGTGAAACCGGATGATCCAGAGGCGCAGACATTGGAAAAACAGGTGCAAACGCTGCCGGGCCTGCTCGATCTGATCAGCAAGGCTGACATCGCACGGACGGAAAACAGTCCTGAACAGGAATTTGTATGGTTGAACCGGGCCATCGACATCGCTCCGCAGCGAGCCGGGCTGAAACAGCGGCGGGATGCGCTGGCGGAGCGCATCAGGCAGGCCCAATTTGCACAACTGATTGCGAACGGTCTTTCGGCGGTGGATAACAATGCGCTGGCAGATGCGCGCCGGAACTATAAAAAAGCCAAGGCGATGTATCCCGGCCGGGCTGAGTCGGGCGTGCTCCAGACGGCGATTCACAAACGCTCCGAGGCTCTGGCGCTTAAACATGCCTTGGCTGGGGCCAAACAGGCCATTGCCGCAGATGACTGGAACAAGGCGCAATCCATCTATGCAGGGGCGGCAAAACGATTCGCGGATAACAGCAATATTTATGAGGGCCTGCAACTGGCCGGCAAGGTGGTCAGTCTGCAGCAAGCGGTCGCAGGCTACCTGGCCCGGCCCGAACGCCTCACCTCTCCCAATGTCTCCGCCGCAGCCAGAGATACGCTAATTCAGGCGCGCATATTCGCACAAAACAGCCCGTCGCTGGCGCACAATGCGAGCCGATTGCAACATCTGCTGGTCAGCATGAACAGAAGAGTTCCGGTGTTGGTGCAATCGGATAATCACACCTTTATTCGGGTCAGGGGGGTGGGAAAAGTCGGGCTGACGTTGGCCAGAACAATCAGGCTGAAACCGGGTACCTATCTTTTTGAAGGCATCCGCGATGGTTACAAGTCCAAACTGGTGAAGGTTCGGGTTCGGGCAGATACGCCTGTCGGTAAACAGGCATTGACTGTGAAGGTGGTATGCGATGAGCGGATCTGAATTACCGCTGGATCGCGGGTCTGACGGTTCTTCCGAAAAATCTTCAGACAAATCGCCAGACAAACTTTCGGACGACGAGTCGCAAGAACGCCCTGTGACAAAAGGTGGAAACGGACAGATCGACCGGCTGGAAACGGAGCTGATGCGGGCCCGTTCCCGTCAGAGAACACGCTATATGGTGATATCGCTGGTGCTGCTGTTGGTTGGGCTGCTGAGCGCTGGAGCCATCGTTTTTTCTAATGCCACTGTTGTGGTCGTCAATCCGGCAGCGGCGCGCCAGCATGCGGTGATAACTGTGGTGGACGGCTTTGGTGCGATGGTCGGCAATGCGCTATATACGCTCTCCGGCCATGCCGTGATTGAAGCCACATCACCGGGCTTTCGGAACGTGCGCAAAATAGTGCGAGCTGACGATTTTGGAACCGCCCTCAGTCTGAAGATGACGCCGTTGCCCGGACACCTGCATATCACGACACGTCCGCCGGCGGATAACACGCGCTGGTTCATCGACGGGCGCATGGTCGTGGTGGCGGCACTGCTCAATCAGGATGTGGCGGCAGGCAAGCACAGCATCGATATCAATAGCCCGTTTTATCAGCAGGCGCGTATCTCTGTAACAGCGGAACGGGGGGAAACCGTTAGCCAGACAGTAGAACTGCAGCCTGTCGAAGGCCGCCTGAATATCCACACTATCCCGACCGGCGCCACGATTCGCATCAACGGCGATGCAGTCGGCTTATCGCCACTGAATCTGGTGAAAGCGGGCGGCAGCTATCGCATAGAAGCGAGCCTAGGTGATTACCGGCCTGTCATTGAAACCATCGAGATCACCCGTGCCGATCATGATATTGACAGGCATTACAGGCTGGTGTTGCAGGATGGCTATCTGCATGTGCAGACAAAGCCTGCTGGTGGCAGGCTGTTGTTGGATGGAAAACAGGTGATGGCTGGCAAGGGAACGGCGAAAAGCCGTGCCGTGCCGTTATCGGCCAAGACGGAGCATACGCTGATCTATGCCAAGCGTGGATATTTTTCACAGCATCGGCGTATCACCGTGGCGGTCGGGGAGCAGCGCCATGTGAGCTTCCACCTGAAGCCGGAACTGGGCAAGGTGCGCATTGTATCCACGCCATCTGCGATGGTGAATGTGGATGGCAGGGATATCGGCAAAACGCCATTGTCGACCATATTGTCGGCGCTGCCGCACCGGATTACCGTCCATAAACAAGGTTACCGTTCATATCGGCGCACGATCACGCCCGACAGCAAGTCTACACAGAGGCTCCGGGTGCATCTGCAAAATGAACGAGCCGCCAGGCTGGCGGCATCACCGCTGATCATGACCAATGCGGCGGGCATCGAGATGAAGCAGTTCAGGCCGCACGGCGTCTTTGTGATGGGCGCGCCGCGTTCCGAAACAGGCCAGCGAGCCAATGAGTTTTTGAGAACGGTCAGACTCACAAAACCATTTTATATATCCACCCATGAGGTGAGCCGGGCGCAGTTCTCCCGTTTCCGACCCATGTCCGGCGCAGGCGATGAACCGGCTACGAAGGTGAGTTGGACGGAGGCAGCGCTCTATTGCAACTGGCTGAGTCGGCAAGCACATTTGACACCGTTTTACAAGACGCGGAGCGGGCGTGTCATCGGTGCCAATATCGGCTCGGATGGCTACCGCCTGCCTAGTGAGGCGGAATGGGAATGGCTGGCTCGCAAGGCGTTTAAAACAAAAGAGAGCCGCTTTAGCTGGGGCAATGATACGACCATACCGCCGAACGCCGGTAATATTGCCGATGAAGATGCCAAAGGCAGTGTGGCACATTACGTACCGAATTATTCCGACGGCTATGCCGGCGTCGCGCCGGTTGGCAGTTACCCGCCCGACAACACAGGGCTGTATGATCTGACCGGCAATGTCAGCGAATGGGTGCATGATGTCTATACGTTGACGCCGCCGGTCTCAGGCGGCACGGAGGTTGATCCGATGGGCTCCGGGCGTGGCGATACGCACACCGTCAAAGGCTCCAACTGGCGTTCTGGCACGATCAGCGAATTGCGTGCAGCCTACAGAGAAGGTGAAAAAGCGGGACGTGATGATATAGGTTTTCGCGTAGCGCGTTATATTTTTAGCCACGAATGACACGAATAAACACGAATCTTTGGAATCATGTAGTGGAGGTACCCATGAAAAAAAATAGACGATCGGGTAAACGGATGCTGATCATTCTGCTTGTACTGGGACTTGGGGCGCTGGGCGTGGCGGCGGCTCAGGCGGCCAACCGTTCCATCCAGTTGAATTCACCGGCCAGCTTTCCGGTGGATATTTAGATGTCGGAGACAGTGAAAAGCCTCGTTGCGCTGCTGATCAGCACGGTCAGTGTGCATCTGGCCTATATCGGTCTGATTCGACCCCGTGCTGAACAGGTGCTGGTGGCGGCGCATCAGGCCGGTCAATCCGCACCGCGCGATCTGTTTGTGATTCTGAAGGATTACGAGCAGGAGATCTGCATCATTCTGATGTTCTGGGCCGGCTTTCTGATTATCAGCAAGTGTATGGCGATTCTCAAGGATCGCTATATGTTCAATGTCGATCTGCTTGATGACGGGAAAAATGCCGGAGCCCGGAGCGGTGATCTCACAACAGCGCTGTCCGGGCTGGAGCAGTTGCCGCCCGAGACCCGCGAGACGCCGTTAGTAACGGCGCTGATGGCGAGCCTGCGACGCTATCTGATCACCGGCGATGTGCAGAATACATCTGATGCAGTGGAGTCGAGTATTGACGCGCTGGCCATCCGGCAGGATGCCGAGAACTCCATGATTCGTTATCTGATCTGGGC
>JALUWF010000009.1 GCA_027019785.1 Mariprofundus sp.
ATTCCCGTACCGACGGATGTAGTCGCTGACGCGACATCTCCAGCAAACCAAAGCGGGAGATGCGGGCAAACTGGATGCGCGCCTTGTCTTTTTTGCACGCCTTGCGCAGCACTTCCTCGACCTGCTGGCCGTGTTTCCGGTTGGCCATGTCGATAAAATCAATCACAATTAGTCCGCCGATGTCACGGATACGCAACTGGCGAGCAACCTCTTCAGCAGCTTCAAGATTGATGGCGAGTGCCGTGTCGTCAATATGCTTGCCTTTGGTGGCGCGGGCTGAATTGACATCGATAGAGGTGAGCGCCTCGGTCGGGTCGAGTACGATGGAGCCGCCTGTCGGCAACCTGATTTCACGTTCGTGAATCTCTTCGCACTGGGATTCAACGCCGTAATGACGAAATAGCGGTTTTTTGCCGCGATAGAGCTTGACCAGCTTTTCCTTGCCCGGCAGCACCGCGTGCACGAACTCCTTGGTGCGTGTATATACCTCATGATTATCCACCCATATTTCCTGAATATCATCGGAAAAATGATCGCGGATGGCGCGTGTGGCCAGGTCGCCTTCAAGGTAGATCAGGGCGGGTGATGCGGTCGTTTCGCTGGTGATGCGGATTTCATCCCACAGGCGGCGCAGATAATTGTAATCGCGTTGAAGCGCCTCCAGCGTCTGATCCTTGCCAGCGGTGCGGATGATCAATCCCATATTCTCGGGCACGTCCAGTTGCTTGAGAATCTCTTTCATCGAGCGGCGATCATCATCAGAGAGCTTGCGTGAAATGCCGCCTCGTGATGTGTTCGGGCTTAATACCAGATATCGACCGGCCAGGGAGATATGGGTCGTTAGCGCAGCGCCCTTGTTGCCGCGCTCCTCCTTGACTACCTGTACCAGCAGTTCCTGTCTGGATTCGAGGATGTCCTGAATGGACAGGTTGCGCGGATTGGCGGATTTATCAACGCCGTTTTTCCAGTAGTCAGGATGGATTTCGCCCATGGACAGAAAGCCCTGACGGGCGGCACCATATTCGACAAAGGCGGCCTGCAGGCTGCCCTCGACTTTGGTGATCTTGCCTTTATAGATATTGCTTTTGGTTAGTACCTTGTGCGCCGATTCAATATCGAGCTCATGTAGATAGCTATCTTCAACAATGGCCACACGACTTTCTTCATCGTGTAACGCATTGATTAACATGCGTTTTTTTGTAGTCACGCCAACTTCCTTTGGGGCGCTTGAGAAACCTGTCGATGAGAGCACGCCAGTAAAATTGCCGGCGCGGGTATACGATCACATATTATAAACCACCTCGCCACAGGACGCCGGATTGGTATCCGGAAGTCGTGGGTGCGGGCAGCTCAATTGTCATGTTGGCCGTTGCTCCCGTTTGATCGGGGCATCGGTTCAAGTCTTCAAACGCAGTTTATTTATGCAGGCTCAACGTTAGAGGCATCTACAAAACAGCTTCGCGTATGCAGGGTATCCGGGGAAAAAGTAATCCTGCCATCTCGATCTCACCATGGGGTCACGATATCGTTGATGTCGATATGGTGACAGTGTTGTTGTTCGAACATCTCGCTGTTCAAACGTATCGGTGCTTAAACATATCGGAGGCTGGGATTTCCGGTCGAAATCATTACCATTGCCTGTGCGTTGCATTGTTCTGTGATGCAGGAAAACACGGAACTCACTGCATATGCCATGGACTCTATCCGTTACAGGTGGTTTGGCAAGAAAATGCATCAGAATAGTATCTTAAGAGTGGATAAGCATGAAGATGGCAGCAGGCTTGATCGGGTATTGATTCGTCACCTCGGCACCTCACGCCGGACACTGATTTTGCGCCTGATTCGCAAGGGCAACGTCCGCGTGAACAAAAAACGTTGCAAACCGGAACTGCATCTGTCTGAGGGTGACAGCATTTATCTGCCGGCCAGCTTGCGCGAACCGGATCAACAGGAACGCACTGAAATTCCAGCCACACTGCTTCGGAGCGTGGCCGAAATGCCTGTCCTGTTTGAAGATGCGAATCTTTTGGTTGTGAATAAACCGACAGGGCTCGTTGTGCATGGTGGTTCCGGTCACGGGGCCGGATTGATTGAGGCGCTGAAAGAGGTGAAGGGGCTGGCTGATTTGCGTCTGGCTCACCGGCTGGATCGTGATACATCAGGTCTGTTGTTAATGGCCAAGGACCTGTCTGCATTGCGGCAACTTACGACATCGTTTCGCCAGCGCGATATGCAGAAAACCTATTTTGCGCTGGTAGCCGGGCACCCCTTTGCCCAGGCTGGTCGCATGCAGTCCAAACTGGCTAAAGGTACTGTGCGCGGCGGAGAACGTATGGTGCAGGATGCCGAAGATGGCAAGGAAGCGATCACGGATTATCAGGTGATGATGCATTTTGAGCGGGGCGGTTTTGACTATGCCATGCTGGCGCTGCATCCGCATAGCGGACGCACTCACCAGTTGCGGGTGCAACTCCTGCATGAAGGGCATGCGATTCTCGGCGATGGTAAATATGCCTCACGGGAAGAACTTGCAGCCTATAAAAAGCTGGGAGGCAAGGGCTTGATGTTGCATGCCTGGCGCTTGCGCTTTGCGCATCCTGTGACGGGGCAGTCGCTGGAATTTACAGCCCCGTGGCCAGAGAACTGGCGCAGCCTGTTGTCTTGCTGATAGGGCATAGCTGGAACCAGGACAAAATCAAAAGCTATTCACCATTGCGGCTTTGCGTGCCATGCTTTTGACTCACTGTGCCTGAACCACAGCGCTGCGGATATGGATATCGCGTCATTGCGGCGCATGGGAGTGTAATCAAGCATGTCTAAGCCTCAAAAACAGATGAGCAGGGAAGCGCATAGAATGCGTGATTTGCGCGCAGGCAGTCAGAACTGGCATAAGTGGGGGCCCTATCTCTCCGAGCGGCAATGGGGAACGGTGCGGGAGGATTATAGTGAACATGGCGAGGCGTGGAATTATTTTCCGCACGATCATGCGCGCAGTCGCGCCTACCGTTGGGGTGAGGATGGTATTGCCGGCATCAGTGATGAAAAACAGCAACTCTGTCTGGCTGTGGCGCTGTGGAATGAACACGATCCGATTCTGAAGGAACGACTGTTCGGTCTGACCAACGGCGAAGGCAATCACGGCGAAGATGTTAAGGAACTGTACTATTATCTGGATGCAACGCCTTCACATTCCTATCTGAAATATCTCTATAAATATCCGCAAGCTGCCTATCCCTACGCACAACTGCTGGCAGAGAATCGCAATCGCGGCATGGATGAGCGCGAGTTCGAACTCCTGGATACCGGCATATTCGAGGATGACCGCTATTTTGATGTGGTGGTGGAATATGCCAGAGATAGCCCCGATGATATTTTGATGCGGGTGACGATTCACAATCGCGGCCCGGAAGCTGCCCGCATTCATCTGCTGCCGCAGTTGTGGTTTCGCAATACATGGAGTTGGGATGATCAGCACGAGCGTCCTTGCCTGTCAGCCGATGCATCCCATAGCGTGCAGATTCGGCATCCTGAACTGGGAGAAATGCACTGTTATATGGAAGATCATGCGGGCGCAGACCTGGCAGCCGGCCCTGAACTGCTCTTTTGCGATAATGATACCAATATCAGGCGTCTCTACGGCATGCAGACGGATGGCTATTTCAAGGATGCCTTTCACGATTATCTGATTCATGGCGACAGCAGCGCTGTCAATCCCGACAAAACCGGCACCAAAGCCGCCGCGCATTATACGGCGGAGGTTGTTGCCGGTGCAGCGTGGACAATCCGTCTGCGACTGACAGCAGCAACAGAGCAACAGCCGTTCACCGGTTTCGACAAGATAGTTGCAAGCCGTATCAACGAAGCGGATGCTTTTTATGCCGATCTGCAAGCGGACAATGCCGATGCAGACGCTCGCATGGTACAGCGTCAGGCGCTGGCCGGAATGATATGGAGCAAACAGTTTTATCATATTGATGTCCCGTTATGGCTCAATGGCGATCCGGCCATGCCCGCGCCACCGGCTGCCCGCAAACAGGGGCGCAACAGCGATTGGGAACATCTGAACAATGCCGATATTCTTTCCATGCCAGACGCTTGGGAATATCCGTGGTACGCAGCCTGGGATCTTGCCTTCCAATGCCTGCCGCTGGCGCTTGTGGATGCGGAGTTTGCCAAGAACCAGCTGATTCTGCTGACCCGCGAATGGTATATGCACCCCAATGGTCAACTGCCTGCCTATGAGTGGGCCTTTGGCGATGTTAATCCGCCGGTTCACGCATGGGCAGCATGGGAAGTCTATTGCATGGATCGCGATCAGCATGACGGTCATGGCGATGACGAATTTCTGGAACGCATTTTTCATAAACTGTCACTGAATTTCACCTGGTGGGTGAATCGCAAGGATGCTGATGGCCGCAATATTTTTCAGGGCGGTTTTCTGGGACTCGATAATATCGGCGTGTTTGACCGCAGCGCGCCGTTGCCGACCGGCGGCCAAATCAATCAGGCTGATGGTACGGCATGGATGGCGATGTACTGCCTGAACATGATGCGCATCGCGCTGGAACTGGCATTGAACAACCATGTCTATGAGGACATGGCGA
>JALUWF010000010.1 GCA_027019785.1 Mariprofundus sp.
ACTACTTTAGTACCACTTCATAATGCGCCGGCGCAAAGTGTTCATTGCTCTCCAGTGAAATCTCTTTTTCCAGAAAAGCCTCCAGCTGCAATACGCTTTCGTTTTCCTCACCCAGCATCAGATCAATAATATCCGGATGCGCAATCACGGTCAGTTTTTCACATGGATAGGCGCGAGCCTCGGCCACCACTTCGCGGAAGAGTTGATAACAGATGGTGGACGGGCTCTTGGCCAGCCCGACGCCGTGACAGCAGATGCACTCATTAAGCAGCGTCCGCCCCAGTGAATCGCGGGTGCGTTTGCGGGTCATCTCAACCAGGCCCAATTCCGAAAACTGGACAATATTATTTTTCGCCTTATCCCGTTGCAGTGCTTCCTCCAGCACTTCAATCAGCTTCTGTTTATTTGTCTCTTCCTGCATATCAATAAAATCGACCACGATAATGCCGCCCAGGTTACGCAGGCGCAGTTGGTGTACGATTTCATGCACGGCTTCCAGGTTGGTCTTGAAGCCGGTCTCTTCCATATTCTTGGAACCGACAAAAGAGCCTGAATTCACATCAATGGCAATCAGCGCTTCGGTCTGGTCAATGACAATATGGCCACCGGATTTCAGCGGTACGCGCCTTTTCAGCGCCCGTTCAATGGTTTCTTCAACCCCGTACACATCAAAAATAGGACGCTGGCCGGGATAATAATAGAGCTTCCTGGCCACTTCCGGCATAAAACGCCGGGCGAATTTTTTCATGGTGTCATAGGCTTCACGCGAATCGATATGAATCTTTTCCACTTCGGCATCGACATAATCGCGCATAACGCGCAAATAGAGATTTAGCTCCTTGTGAATCATCGAACCGCGCGCTGCATTTTTTGTCCGCTTCTCAATATCGCTCCACAGGCGCAGCAGAAAATCGAGATCCTGTCGCAATTCCGCCTCATCTCTGCCTTCAGCGACGGTGCGAATGATCAGGCCGCCCTGCTCCAGCTTCATCGATTTGCAGATATTCAGCAAGCGTTCACGCTCATCCGGATCCTCAAGGCGCCTGGCAATACCGATATGATCCAGATTGGGCAGATAAACCAGATAACGACCCGGCAAGCCGATCTGACTGGTCAGGCGTGGCCCCTTGGATGCAATCGGCTCGCGCGACACCTGCACCATCAGATCCTGGCCATCCTTGATCAGGCTGGAGATCGGTGGTGCGTTACGCCGAACGGATGGCCTGTCCGCTATTTCGCTATCACTTTCCGATTCATCTGTGTGGTCCATCACATCGGAAATTCCATCATCACTCTGTTTGGCCGTAGCAATATCGCCCACATAGAGGAAGCCGGCTTTCTCCATGCCGATATCCACAAAGGCGGCCTGAATACCGGGCAACACACGCTGCACGCGGCCTTTATAGATATTACCTTTCAGGCCGCGTTCACGCTCGATATATATCTCTTCGGGTTGGCCATTTTCGATACGCGCAATGCGCGTTTCAAACGGCGCCACATTAACCAGCAGTTCTACACTCATGATGTTATTCCCATTAATAAATTAAACCCAACTATTCACCACGAAGGACACGAAGTACACGAAGAAATCAAAGCCGAATATAGCTTAGTCCCTTACGAAAAATATCCCATGCAAAATGTAGAAGAAATAAAAATCATAAAATCAAGATTTTCCTGTTTGGTTTCGGCTATGCAGGGTTGGGCATTATTCAACCGGTTCGCATTACCATGCAGGATGGCATATCCGGGCTAGTTACCTTCATTACGCCATACTCTCAAATATATCCTCACCGCGATATTGCAGCGCCTCGGCAATATGGCAGGACTGCACGCTTTGTGAAGCGGCCAGATCGGCAATAGTACGGGCAACCTTGAGAATGCGGTGATAACTACGGGCCGAGAGTGAAAAGCGATTCATGGCGGCATCCAGCAGCTTGGCGCCCTCTGCGTTCGGTCTGGCATAACGCTCGATCTCTTCGGTGCTCATACGGGCATTCACCCGCCCCTCTCCGAGCCGTTCATACTGAATCTTGCGAGCCGCCAGTACCCGCGCCGCAATAATTGCTGACGATTCGCCGGGCTGCATGCGAGCCAGCTCTTCCCGTCCCACCGGCGGCACATGGATCCTCAGATCAAAACGATCCAGCAGCGGGCCGGAAATACGGCCAATATAGCGTCTTACCTGCGAAGGTGAACAGCGGCAGGGTTTGTCCGGATGTCCCAGATAACCGCAGGGACACGGATTCATAGCGGCTACCAGTTGAAAGCGGGCCGGAAACTCGGCTGAATCGGCGGCGCGAGCGATACACACGCGCCCATCTTCCAGCGGCTGACGCAGCGTTTCCAGTACAATGCGTTTATGCTCGGGTAATTCATCAAGGAACAAAATACCGTGGTCAGCCTTGGAAATTTCGCCCGGCTTCGGATTGCTGCCACCGCCGATAATGGCCACATCCGAGGCCGAATGATGCGGCTGCCTTAACGGTGGTTGCAGGCTCATGGCAGGCCGGGAGCTATCGCCGGCAATACTGTAAATACGGGTAACATCCAGCGCCTGTTCCGTGGTCAGCGGCGGCATAATGCCCGGCAAGCGCTGCGCCAGCATGCTTTTACCAACGCCGGGGCTGCCGGTCATCAGCAGATGGTGTGCACCACTGGCGGCAATTTCCAACACCCTACGAGCCTGTTGCTGGCCCCGAATATCCGCCATGTCGAGCATATGTTCTGGTCTGGTATCTGCCATGACATTCGTTTTTGCAGCATCGAGCATCTGGCTGCCGCTCAGGTGGCGTGTTACGGCCAGCAGGTGTTTGGCCGGATATACCTGCACCCCCTGCACTGCTGCGGCTTCGGCTGCATTTGCCATCGGCGTAATGATCTCTTTGAAACCATTGGCTCGCGCAAACAGCACCAGCGGCAGTACGCCATTGACGGCGTTCAGACGCCCATCCAGCGCCAGTTCACCGATCAGAAATGGCAATTTAGTCTCGATGTTGTTATTTTTCTCAGATGATAAGTGCAACTTCTTTTCGCTATTTCGTTCCACATCAATCTGACCCGATGCCATTAGCAGACCGATGGCGATGGGCAGATCAAAATGCGAGCCATCTTTGCGTTTATCCGCCGGGGCGAGATTGACCGTGATCCGCCGTAGCGGAAATTCAAAACCGGAATTGACCACCGCCGCCCGCACCCGATCCCGCGCCTCGCGCACAGCCGCTTCACCAAGGCCGACCAGCGTCCAGCATGGAATTCCGCGTGAAAGATCCACTTCCACATCGACAGCTTCGGCATCAAGCCCACGCAGGGAGGCACTGGATAATCGGGCTAACATATGATGAATTGTAGACCATAACTGGAGTTATAACAGAAAAACTCAGTTTTTCACTTTCTGACTGTCGTATTCCGGCCAAAAGCAGATACTTGGTAAGCGTCAAACTAATGTCTTCACCGTTTGTTAATTGTAGGGATGAATTATGCGCCCGGAGCTGCGAGGAGAATTAAAGCTTCGCCGCGAAAAAAAAACAAATGATTAAAAAAGAGGATAAGACAATGAAGAAACTGTTTATTGCTATGGCAGCGTTTACTTTGCTTGCGATGCATACTCAATCTGCGATGGCGACCGAGCAGGGCGGTATTTTTAGTCGCATCGGTTCCATATTTCATGATCATGATGCCGACGAAAATCGGGGTGGGGATGTCCATAACAGGAACTCCGACGGGCACGATGGCGTGCGTCACGAATCTGAGCACCGCGATCAGGGTGACTCCAGGGCTGAATCTGAGCATGGCGCTCATGATCATGAGCAACACGGCGACGGTACGGAGCACGGCCGAGACTAACTCACAATGTGGTTATCCTAGAATCCTCAGTTGGGAGAAACTCCCAACTGAGGATTCTTGCCGCATCATTGCCGCTTATGCAACTATTGAAAGCGTAGAAAGTGGAATGAACGCTGGATGGGGCAGTTTCTTAAGCATAAGCGGGTCAATTCTGATGAGCGCTGAAGACCGCCATATTGCTCCGACCCCGAACGACCCGCCAAGAAACCTTTTTTCTGTTTTGCTTTTCCTCTGCGGCAAGGTGAATTACGCTTGCGTAAGAGAGGGTGCCCTGGGGTGCTCTGCGAGATCAATGCCTTTTAACCCTGTCTCTCGCCAAGGCGCAAAGAGCGCCAAGAAAAACATTTTATTGTCTTGCTTTTCCTCTGCGTTCTCTGCGGCTCTGCGAGATCAATACTTTTTTCCTTTCGCTTGCATCAGGTTACAATATGCCTACCGCTCTGAAGGAGGCGATGGTCAGGCCGACATTGGCAGCCACGCGGCTCCAGTCCAGCATGCTATCGATCAGATGGAACTGCTCCAGATCCTGCGGCACGACAATGGTGTCGCCCGGATAGACTCGCTTGCGCCGCCAGGCACTGTGATGGGCATCCACTTCGCCATTGGCGCGAATCACATAGATACGACCAGTATCGGCAAAGCGGCTGGTGCCGCCGGCCAGATTTACATAATCATCCGGAGAAAAATCGCGCCGGTAGAGCAGTGCCGCCTGATTGTATACCTGCCCCAGCACCAGCACTTGAT
>JALUWF010000011.1 GCA_027019785.1 Mariprofundus sp.
ATGAAACTACCGACTGGAAAGCCGTATGCGGGAGAACCGCACGTACGGTTTGGAGGGCGGGGAGGTCATTCTTCCCGACCCCTATCTGTGCATGAGAATAGCACTTTGCGTCTTCGTCAAAAATAATTTGCATCTTTCTGCAACTCTCATCGTCTCCTATGTGTAAATGAGTAACGGTGAGGTAATGATGCCTAAAGCGATTGATCAAAATCTTAAATTAAATCCGGAACATGGGCTGCTCGATCTCCCGAATCGCAGACCGCTGCTGTTTCTGTTGCTGGCGGCGGTTGCATGGGTGTTGATCTACGAGCAACTGCCTGCTGTTGCAGCCTACCTGACTGCGATGCTGCCGGTGAACCAGAGCGGGCATCTGGCCGATTCGCTACGTTTTCTGATCTTTGAAGCCCCCAAGGTGCTGATGCTGCTGACTGCGGTGGTGATGGTGATGGGCATGATCAATTCATGGTTTACCCCGGAGCGCACCCGCGCCATGTTGGCCGGCAAGCATGAAGGTGTTGGCAATATGATGGCCGCAACGCTCGGCATCGTCACGCCGTTCTGTTCGTGTTCGGCGGTACCGCTGTTCATCGGTTTTGTACAGGCGGGCGTACCATTGGGTATCACTTTTTCATTTCTGATTGCAGCACCGATGGTCAATGAAGTAGCGCTGACGCTGCTGTTCGCACTGGTCGGCTGGAAAGTGGCATTGCTCTATCTGGCGCTTGGATTATCGATTGCGATTGTTTCCGGCTGGGTGATTGGTCGATTGCATATGGAAGCATACCTGGAGGATTGGGTGCGGGATATGGTCCGGGTTGATCCAAACGGGGGTGATCCGGATTTCAAGCCCGAGAAATTATCCATGGCGGATCGCCTGCAGGCAGGCTTTCAGTCGATACACGATATTGTCGGGCGGGTCTGGCTCTATGTGGTGGCGGGTGTGGCCATTGGTGCCGGGATTCACGGCTATGTGCCACAAGACTATATGGCAGGAATGATGGGTAAGGATGCTTCCTGGTGGTCGGTACCAGCATCCATTTTGATCGGCGTACCCATGTATTCTAATGCTGCCGGCATTATTCCAATTGTTGAGGCATTGCTGGCCAAAGGCGCGGCTCTGGGAAATGTACTGGCTTTTATGATGAGCGTGATTGCGTTGTCATTCCCGGAAATGGTGATTCTGCGCAAGGTTCTGAAGCCACGACTGATTGCCACGTTTGTCGGGGTGGTAGCCAGCGGCATCTTGACGGTAGGGCTGGTCTTTAATCTGGTTTTGTAACTAATAAGGAGAAAAATATGAAAAATATCAAAGTATTGGGCACAGGTTGTGCCGGTTGTAAAACAACAGTGGAGATGATCAACCACCTGGCTGAAGAGAAGAGTGTGACGATTGAACTGGAGAAGGTGGAGGATCTTCAGAAGATCATGGCCTATGGCGTGATGTCCACTCCGGCTGTGGTGCTCGATGGTAAGGTGGTGCATACCGGTGGTATTCCAACGCATGAAAAAGTGGAACAGTGGCTGGCTACAGAATTATCAACAAGAATATGCCCAGACAGGATGGGCGATGAAAACCATCATGAACGTGATTTGAATGGGTATGAAGCATAAAAACGGCATTCCATTCGATTGCTATTAACAACAGTTGTATGTTGCATCAATATAATTAGGATTCACACATCAGGAGTCAATAATGTGTGAATCTGAACATGATTTTCAATTGGATCAGGCCATCGGTATGCATGTGAATAGAACCGCTTTTTTGATGACAGAAGAAATTGCCAGGCGTTTTGCGAGCAAGGGTTATCCGTTATCAGCACAGGATTTCGGAATTTTATTCAGGCTATCGCAGCAAGGATCGATGACCCAGGTTGAGATTGCAGCCGCGATGATGCGGGATAAAACTACTATAACACGTCGAATCGATGGACTGGTGAGGAAGCAATTGGTTGAGCGCAGTCCTGATCCGGTGGATCGCCGTTATTTTCGCATTGCATTGACCTGTCAGGGAACATGCGCACTAAAAGTGCTGATTTCACTGGCCAGTGGTTTTCAGCAGGAATTGCTCAATGATGTTTCAGAAGCAGATAAATCGACCACGATTAAAACGTTAAAGCATATTTCAGATCAATTGATTTCATGTAAGATGACAGGAGAAAATAGATGAATAACTGTACTTGCGCGATGCCAGTTACCAAACGGTCTCTTTAATATTATATGACCGAACACCATCAGCTTTGCTGCTGTACAAAGATTTGACTGAACAGTTACACAAGAAGAAGATAGAAGGTAGAAAGGGGGGAACATGAGTTCCACAAGAAGGTTATTTTTCCAACACTGTTATTTGACCATAATGGCTGTGATATGTGCGCCGGGGGTTCTGTTTGCTTCAGACCTTGGTTCATTATTGCATCAGGTGGAACAGCATGCACCGCAGTTAGGAGCGGCATCAGCTCAGGCCAATGCATCAAAAGCTGCTGTCCGTGTGGCTAGAAGCCAGTATTGGGGTCACGGCGAAGTGTTCGGACAGAGCACCCATTACAATAGTGACAGGCTGGTTAATCCGATCGCTTTTCCGCCGACGCTATCCCGCGCCCTGTTTGATAAAAACACTTATGGATACGGCGCAAGATATACGTTGCCGGTGGATATTGACGGACGCATTGCCGCCAGAGTGCATGCGCAAGAGCATCTGAGTCAGGCGGCAAATCAGAGCACTGCACAAACTCGATTGTCGCTGTTTGCACAGACGGTGAGCTTATATCGAGGCCTACAGCGTCTGGAAGGGGTAAAGCAGGCGCATCTGGCGCATCTGAAAGCACTGCAGGGGCACCAGAAAGTGACTGCGACATCCGTGCGGGTAGGCCGTGTTGCGGCAGTGGAGTTATTGCGTATCGAAGCGGAAATCAAATCGGTGGAAGGGCTATTGGCCGGATTGACAGGTGATGAGGCGCGTTTACGCGCCGCCCTGGGCGCATTGTTGAATCAACAGCTTTATAGCGACCCGGTAGTTGTGCCCTCTGCTCCCCCATCTGCTGCGAGTTCGGCAGAGAAATCAGTTGATGCACTGCATAGTCGACCAGATCTGAAGGCTGCGAAAAGTATTACCCGTGCGGAAAATGAGAACCTCAAGGGCGCAAAACGCGAATGGCTGCCGAGTCTGTCGGTACAGGCCGAAGCGATGCGTAATCAGGGCTATACGGCCAACGGTGATAATACCTGGAGCGTTACCGGCCAACTGACATGGCAATTCTGGGATGGTGGCAGACGCTTTGCCAATACAGATCGGGCGCAGGCCAACAGGGAAGTGGCCAGAGCGCAGTATCAGAACACGTTGAACCAGGCCAGAGCTGAACTGCTATCGGCGCAGGCCGCATGGCAGGCATCGTCGCTGCAATATCAGGCTGCAACAGCCGGTTTGAAGTCAGCCCGTGCGACAGAACGCATTCAGTCTGATCGTTTCGAGAACGGGCGTATTTCCGCTGCCGATCTGGTTGATGCGGAGGCGGCTCTGGCCCGCGCTCGTTCCGACCATAGCACTGCGCTGGCTGACTGGTGGCTGGCCGATGATCAATTATATCTGGCCCGGGGTGAAGCGCCTTCGGCTTACGGACAGGAGACAAAGCATGGCCTTCAATAAAAGAAAACTGATCTTTCTGATTTTCCCGATCATGGTCGGGGGAACAGCGGCGTTGCTGCACTCGCATGTCAAGCATGTTGAGGATAGTCCACCTATGGATAGCGCGCCCTGGGCATTGAACAGTGCTGTCGTGGGTAGGGGCAGCGTCAGTCAGGGCTTTCCCGCCCTTGGCAAGGTCGTCAGTTCCACCGAGGTGCGTATTGTGCCGCAAATCAGCGGCACCATTCTGACCATGGGGCCACGTGCAGGTGGCATGGTTCACAAGGGTGAGTTGATTGTGCATCTGGATACCCGGACGCTGGAGGCTGATGCAGGTGCGCTGAAAGCCAAGCTGACCAGTGCGGTGGCTGTGGAAAATAATGATCGCAAGGAGATGCAACGCGAGCAGCGCCTGATGCAGGAGGGTGGGTCATCCGCATCGGCAGTTGAGCAGTATCAGACACGCGTGCGTTCGGATCAGGCCAATGTACATGCGCTAAAGAAACAGCTGGAATCACTTCGCGTCAAGATATCCTATGGCCATATTCTGGCACCGATCAACGGACGAGTTGCGACACGATTGGCGGAACCGGGAGATGCAGTGTTTCCTGGTAAGACAGTCTATACACTGACGGCAGATCAGGGTGGTCGGGTGATTGTGCCTGTCCCACTGGATACGCTGACCCGCATCAAGCCGGGTGGTAAGGTGGAGCTGTCGCTGGGCGAGCAATCGATGATGACGCGGATTACGCGCGTGAATCCATCGCTGGATGCATTGGCCATGGGCAGTCTTGAAATTGATCTGCCGCAGCGCCCGTTCCACTTGCCTGATAGTGCACCGCTTGAAGCGCGTGTATTAACAGCGAACGCGACAGGGATAACGGTGCCGCTCAGCGCACTGCGCCCGGCAGGAAAGGTGGCCGGACGCACGCTGTTTAAAGTGGTTGGTCAGGACAAAGCCCATCTCCAACAGGTTTCTGTCAATGTCCTGTTATGTGGCAATGAACACTGTGTGATTTCAGATGAATATACTGGTAAACAAGTCGATAAGCTGCATGTTGGCGATCGTGTTGTGACCGCGCATGGCAGTGTATTGCTTGAGCTGCATGATGGCGATCCGATTATCGTCAATAAGCAGGCAGTGGTGCAACCATGAGTTTCTCTGAAGGCTTATTATCCCGGCCGCATGCCATTCTGGCAGCTACGATTGCCTTTATGATTCTGGGGGTGATTGGATTCTTTTCCATCCCCACCAATCTGTTTCCCGATACCAACCGCCCATCTGTTTCGGTAGTGGTGCAGTGGCCCGGCGCGATGACTACCGATGTAGCCACTGAGGTGACGCATCCGCTGGAAGTGCGTCTCTCCTCAATCGATGGGGTACGGCGGGTAACTTCCACCTCGCGCGATGAGGTCTCGGCTGTGCAGGTGGAATTTGAATACGGTAATGATATCAACACCGCCGCCAATGAAGTGACTACCGAGTTATCGCGTGTGCGCGGCCAGCTACCCAAAGGTATTCATGAACCGTTGGTGTTCAAAATTACCGATGCGGCGAAACCGGCCATGGTCTTGGCGGTCAGGCCGGCGAAAGGTTCGGATCTGGATATGGGGCAGGTACGCCGGATGGCCGAGAATCAGTTGCGCGATACGTTGACGAATCTGCCGGGCGTGGCCGATGCCGAAGTGTTCGGCGGGCCTGTCAGGCAGGTGGCGGTGGATCTGGATCGAAATCGTTTGCAGGCCCATCAACTCTCTATCGCGCAGGTGATGGCGGCGCTGGCCGGCTCCAATCTGTCACAACCAGCGGGTATGGTGTATCAGCATAACAATCGTTTTTTGCTAACGGCTCAGGCGCTGGCCAAGACACCGGATGATATCGCAGCCATTCTGGTGCCGTTGAAGAACGGCTCTTATGTCCGTGTTGGTGATCTGGGCAGCGTGGCGTGGGGCGCGGCTGATCCATCATCGCTCTATCATGGCAATGGCAGCCCGGCAGTAGCAGTCTCACTATTGCGCTCTGAAAAGGGCTTTACCAAACCGGTGATTGATGCTGTGGATGCGCACCTGAAAGAGGTGCAGGCGCAGTTTCCCAATCTGGATATCCGTATTGCCGATACGCAGGGGCGTATTATCGGACTGACAGTCGATAATATGCTCGATTCATTGCGCGATGCGGTGATTATGACGCTGATTGTGATCCTGCTATTTCTCGGTAATTCGCGGGCGGCACTGGTCGTGGCACTCTCACTACCGCTTTCCTATTTGCTGACCTTCGCCATTTTGTGGTGGATCGGTTTTGAATTCGATATGGTCACATTGTCGGGCGTTATTATCGCAGTCGGCCTGCTGGCCGATGATGTGGTGGTGGTGATGGAAAATATCGAGCGGCGTATGCGCGAGATGGGAGAAGAGGGCAAAGTAGCTGCTGTGCGCGGACTCGATGAAATTCTGATGGCAGATACATCCGGTACGGTCAGTACCATTCTGGTGTTGTTGCCGATTATGTTTATCGGTGGCTATGTGCAGACAGTATTGCGCCCACTGACCATTACCCTCTCCGTGGCACTGTTTGCCTCGCTGGTGGTATCGGTCACGATGATTCCGTTGTTTGCGCCGAAGATTATCAAGCCGGGCGCGCGCGATCCGCTGGCATGGTTACTGAACCCATTTACCAACTACGTGATGGAACCGGTAAAACGTGGCTATGTGCGTCTGGTGGCCTGGGGCCTGGATCATCGTGCAGTAATTCTGATTCTGTTCGTGGCACTATTTGTAGCTTCGGTATCGCAATTGCGTTTTCAGGGCAAAGAGTTGATGGGGTTAATGGATACGGGTATTTCGCAGATTCGTTTTGAAGCGGCTCCCGATACCGGTGATCAGGCCATGGAGCAGCTGTTAACACAGGTGGAAACTACCATCAAAAGTGAACTCGATCCCGGTTGGCTGATTTCCATGTCCAGTGTGGTTGGGGCGGAGCCGGGCGTGAAATCATTCGGTGCGGCGCGCTTACTGCAACAGGGTGAGATCACCCTGAATATTGTCGATCGCTTCCACCGTAATCGTACTATTTTTGATATTAACCATGCTATTCAGCAGCGCTTACATCAGATGCCGGGGCTGATTTCAGCCAATGTATCTGCCTTTGGCGCTACGCCATTATCTTCTCTTCGTGCAACGGTTGATGTGATGGTGCAAGGGCCTGATCCTGCAGTGCTGGGGCAATTGGCTGATCAGGTGATGCAACGCTTAAAACCGGTGCATGGTCTCACAGGTATGGAACGCACCTGGCAGGATCATTCAGAGCGTATTGCCCTGCATGTCGATCCGGCCCATGCCCGTTTATACGGGCTGACAGCCGCAGATGTGGCGACTCAAGTCGCCGTAGCGGTGGGCGGCGCTGCTGCAGGCTCGGTGAGGGTGCCGGGAGAAAATTCGATCCCGGTCTGGGTGCGCCTCAAAAAAGATCAGAGAGCTGATCTGGAAAGTATTCGAGCCATCAATATCAGAGCGAAAAACGGGCAGTTTGTTCCGCTGGCATCACTGGCGGCACCAACGCGCATATCCGCACCGACGGCGCAAACGCATCAGAATTTGCAACCAACGATTGATGTATTGGCATGGCGGCAGCATGTCGCGGTTAGCGCCTTGCATGGCGAAGTGGTCGCAGCACTGGCGAATATGTCTTTACCGCACGGTTACACGATCCACTATGAGGGCGCATATAAGCAGATGGCGGAATCAGGTGGACGACTGGTGAAAGCCTTCGGGCTGGGGCTGGTTCTGCTCTATCTGATGCTGACGGTAACTTTCCGATCATTTCTTGATCCGGTTGCTATCATGGCCTGTCTGCCGCTGGCACTGATTGGCGCTTCTTTCGGACTGATTCTGGGTGGCAAGTTTTTATCCATGCCTGCACAGATGGGTATGATTCTGTTGATGGGTATCGTGGTCAATAATGGTATTCTGCTGGTAGATTTTGCCAAGCAGGCGATGCAGGAAGGTATGCCGCTACGTCAGGCAATTCTGGAATCGGTCGCCAAGCGTACGCGCCCGATTTTGATGACTGCAACGGCGGCGGCGGTGGGTATGGTTCCCATTGCAATGGAATTGGCAGTCGGCCTTGAACGCATGTCACCCCTTGCTTTTGTTGCCATTGGCGGTTTGATTGCCGGTACGTTTCTGACACTGTTGGCGGTGCCAGTGCTGTTTTATACGATTGAAAATGTACGCAGTAAGCATGGCTTCAGGTAATACTGTAATATGGAGGTAATTCAAATGATAAAAAATAAAATGATGAACGCGATGGTATTGGCTTTTGGCCTCACTGGTGGCGGTGTGGCTTATGCCGACAATGCAAACCCTTTGTCTGATGCTGTATCGCAAGGGCATCAACTGTTTACAGCGCATACATTCGGGGGGCCGGGGCGGACATGCGAGAGCTGTCACCATGCTGGCGGTCAGGGCCTGACAGTGCTGCCCAATGGCGTACACAAGCCGTCGATTGCAGGGGCAGCGAGCTATTTTCCGCGTTTCAATCCCAAGGTGGGCCATTTGGTGACGCTGGAAGATCAGGTGCGCCGCTGCGTAGCCGGAGGCTTGCAAGGACAACCACCGGCCTACGATAGTGCCGAGATGCGAAATATGATTGCCTATCTCACATCATTATCACAAGGCAAGACCATTGATATGGGCGGCAGGCCGCATGAGTGACAAACTTAAAATTATTTTAATATCAGTTTCACAGACAGGTCACTGCGCAATCCCATAATGCACCCGGTCTGGTGCTTCCCCTCCCCCTCTTTGCACCAGACCACCCCAAAGGCTCTGTATTTACAGAGCCTTTTCTGTGGTCAGGCACATGTTGAAAACACCGGTGTATCGAGATCAAATGGCTGCACAATGCAGTTGTTTAACGGGATAACCGGCATGGCTTCAGGAATCGAATTAAGTATTTAAACCTCGTCATTCCCGAGAGCCTTATCGGGAATCCATAGGCTCATCGGAACTTCGTCCGACCGAGGATTCCAGGGTCATGGCTGCTCACTTTTTATGTTATTGTCCTGCCTGTTGAGACAGCCTGTATTGCATGGTGAATTCGATCCGCGTGGAACTGCCTAGTGCTTCGGGAACAGGAGGAAATGGTTGTGCAGCTTCAATGGCTTGACGGCTTGCCCGTTGCAGTCGGGTATGTTTGCCGTTGATCTGAATATGGGTTGGCTGCCCGTTTGCATCGAGCGTAAAGGATATCCGTACATCATCTTCCATATGTCGTCTGCGGGCCGAATAGGGATACGATTTATGCGCCTTGATTAACTGCATGATTCGAGCCAGATAGTGCTGCCTTAGCTGCGTACGGTTGATCTGTGTTGCCCTTACTTGCATGGCAGACTGCTTATGTTGTATTGCGGAAGTGACAGCCGCCAGCTGTGAAACTGGAGCAATGACTGGTCGGGGAAGCGAGTGCATGATGGCGTGTTGGCGCGGAATGGGCTTTTTAGTATGCGCTGGCTTATGTGCGATCAGGGATGTTTTTTTCGGTTTAGGCGTCGGGGCGGGTGTTCTGTCGGGCGCTGGTTTTTCCGCAGCCACAGGCTTCTTCTTATGTTGCTTGATGAGCGGTTTCTCTTCCGTTCTTTTGGGTGGTGACTTTTCTGTCTGTTCACCGGCTGTAGCTGATGGAACCAGTTCCACCTCCAGCAGAGAAACACGATGAGGGAGGGGAACATCGTGTTTCTCTATGGGGTTGGCCAGTCCGGTCAGCAGCAGGATGTGTAGCACCAGAGCCAGCAGCAGGGCACAGCTCAGCTGCCATGTATGTTTACGCTCTCCATCATGGCAATATGTATCTGCAGTAACGATGTGCTGATACATCTCGTGATTTTTAAATGGCTCAGGCGCCGTGGCAGGCAAGGATCACACCGAATCAGAAACTGGCTTGAGCCTGAACAAAGAAGCTCCTGCCTTCACCGGGTAAACGGTTGCCAAGGGCCACGGCAGAGCGTTGTCCGGCCGCATTGGCGGCGACCCGGTTGTAGCCGCCCAGGTGATCCTGATAAAAGCGATCCAGTACATTATTGATCCCGGCACTGATTTCGCTATTTGCAGTCACGGCGTAACGGGCGCTCAGATTAAACAGGCTATAACCTGCCGTGATTTGCTCGGCATTGGTTGTAGATACTTTGTTCTGCTTGCCGTAGAAATCACCTTCAGCAGTGATTGACCAGTCGGCATCACCATAATAACTCACTGCTACCGTGCTATTGAGCGGTGCCATGCGGTAGAGGTTATCACTGATATCCCGACGTTTGCCGCGCACATAACTGATGGTGCCATCCAGAGCAATATGATCGGTGAAGTTGACACCGAAGCCAGCATCAGCGCCATAGAATTCGGCATTCACATTGGAGAACTGCAGTGGTACACAGAAAGGATTTTTTGGGTTGTTCGTACAGAAATTCCCACCTTTGATCATATTGCCCTGCATGATACGGAAATTATAGGCAGTGCCGCTGGTCAGAGGCGTGCCCTGAATATAATTGTTCACCCGTTTGAAAAAGATGTGTGGCGTAAAATAGATATGGTCGGAGTGCCAGTTTAATCCTGCATCCACATTGTAAGATGTTTCGGAATTCAGATTGACATTGCCCACATAGGTACGTTTATCAGCCAGCCCTGCTGTGGATTCCAACGGTGACCATAGATAACGCTCCTGATAGGCCGGTGCACGCTGCTTCCTGGCGGCACCGATACTGAAACTCAGGTTATCATTGATGCGCTGCTTCAACTGCAGGGTAAGATCGATCAGGTTATCGTTTTGCGATCGCTGGCTGTTATTGAAATTCTTGGACAGCTTGTTGATAAGTGTTCCCAGCATGCCGGCGAAGCCGGTAGCGTCGACTGTACCGGAGTTCATCTGAACTCGGCTATAGCGTGCACCGATACGGAGATCGAGAGAGTCTGTCAGGGCAGTATTCCACTCTGAGAACAGACTGTAACGATTCCGTTTGACATTATTGTAGTTTTGCAGAGAAAAAGCTGCATTTTTCGGATCAAAAACATCCGCATTGTGTTTCACAACCCAACCATCGGTGCCGACTGTAATGCGACCTTCGCCAACCGGCAGGCTGGCATGCAACTTATAGGCAAAGTCTTTGGCATTGGCGATGGTAAAGCGATTCATCGGCTTGCCCCCCATGCCAAGCATGACCGGCACCTGGCGCAGACTGAAGTTATCCATTTTGTGATCGGTATCCATATAATGCATATCAGCCAGCCAGTGCAGCCCGGTAGCACCCTTGTTGCTATGGTAAGCCGCGTTGTAGGCATTGCCTTTGACATAGATAATATCCATGGGCAAGGCTGGCGTGCCGGAATCATCCACGCGTTCGTTATGGTAGCCGAGGCTCGCTTCGCCCCCGGATAAACGGTGACCGTACTCGACCCCCAGATTATGCCGCTTGTATGGTGTGGGTACGATATCCTTGCCGTTGCCGGCTTTCATATCCTGCCCCTTATCATCGTTACCGCTGATCTGCAGACGATCTGTTTTGCTGCTGATACCGAGCCGGGCTGCACTGGTGAATGCGTTGTTATTGCTGTCATAACCACCGGAGATCATGCCGTGCGGATGAATACTGCCATCCGTCGAATAGGGTAGTTTGGCAGTAGTCGCCTGCACGCTGCCGCCGATACTTTCTGCTCCGGCACTGACCGGCGCAATGCCGCGTATGACGGTGATACTTTGCAATTGCGATGGTGCGATATGGCTCAGGGGCGGATCCATCCAATTGGGGCCAGCCGGTGCGATATTCAGCCCATCCAGCTGCACATTGACGCGTGACCCGTACATGCCCCGATACTGGACGATGCCGGTCATTGGCCCGTTTTTATTGACATTGGCACCCGGGACGGACTTCAGATTATCTGCAGCATCTGCCGGTTTGTAAGGCTGTTCGGATGGTGTAATGGTCACCTGTTCCATCTGTTCCGGTGCGCTGCCTTCCACCTGAATGACTGCAGTATCGGCAGCATAGGATGGCGTAGCTGATAATATCAGCCCTGCTGCCAATGAAATCAGGCTCTGTCTGATATGGTTTGATTGCGGATGTTTCATTTAATGACTTCCCCATCTGTGTTCTGATGGGCGAAGCATAAGCGAGCTGGCATGCAGGCGTGATGCGGCAAAATGTCGCATGTGAAACAGCGTGGTATATTGTACCATTGCCCGGCTTGACGGGCTGAGAAACGTGTCGGAGTACAACATGCGCTGGTTAGATTCAGATGGAAAATCGAGAATTTCAGCTGTATTGCCGGGCAATATGGGGCGTGTGTTGCTGATGCGCGTTGTGCTGATTCTTTGTCAGATGCTATTGGTGCTGCTGTCACGTCTCTACGATGGCATCACGCTCTCTCTGGCGCCGGTGATGAGTGTGATTGCACTCTATATTATCGTGAATGTAGTGTCGCTGTGGTCGCTGACAGGCAGCAAGTGGTTGTCGGAACGCGCCTATTTCCTGCAGTTGCTGGCTGATGTGCTGTTTCTGACCCTCCTGCTCTACTATTCGGGTGGCTATACCAACCCGCTGGTATCACTTTATCTGCTGCCATTGATTATCGTCGCGACGACGCTGGACAAGCCCTATGCATGGGCGATGTCTGCGGCAGTGCTCTTTTGTTATACGCTGATGGTGTTTGCCTATCATCCGCTGTTTGTTGTGGCGGAGCAAGCAGGCGGACAGTCTGCCGGATTCCATCTGCATCTGCTGGGGATGTGGTTCAGTTTTGCGCTGAGTGTCGGGTTGATTGTATTTATTATTATGCGCATGAGCCTGAATATTCGCCAGCGTGATATGCGGCTGGCGAAAATGCACGAAACAGCCGAACGGGATAGTCATATTCTGGCGCTCGGTGCGATGGCTGCCGGTGCCGCACATGAGCTGGGCACGCCGCTGGCAACCATGGCGGTGGTATCGCATGAACTGGCCTGTGATTTTGCCGATAACCCGGAGATCAGCGAACAGACGGCGATTTTTAAACATGAGCTGGCACGCTGTAAACAGGTGCTGTCGCAGCTCTCCGCCAGTGCGGGGGAGTTACAGACCGATGGCGGATACAGTCTCGCATTTGATCAATATATTCGGGATACTGTGGCACGCTGGCAGGTGATGCGTCCGCAGGCCGAGGTGCGGCTGGATCAGCAAAGTGAAGGCGAGGCTCCTGAAGTGGCTGGTGTTACCACCCTGACGCAGGCACTGTATAATCTGCTGAATAATGCAGCCGATGGAGCAGCGCGTGGCATGGTGGTCAGCTTTGGCTGGGATGCTCGGCAGCTCTGGCTGGAGGTGTATGATCAGGGTGACGGATTCCCGGCTTATGTACTGGAGCATGCCGGCCAGCCGGAGATTTCGAACAAGGGGAGTGGCCGTGGTTTGGGGCTGTTCCTGAGTTTTGCAGTGGTGGATCGACTTGGAGGCAGGCTGGAATTGAGTAATCCGGATCAGGGCGGCGCCTGCGCACGCATTGTGCTACCACGGGAGTCATAATGCAGTTGCTGCTGGTGGATGATGATCAAATATTCTGTCGCGTGCTGGTCAACGCATTCGAGAAACGTGGCTTTGAGGTAGGGGTGGCGCACGACGTTGATCAGGCGCTGGCGCTGCTTGGGAAGAACGGGGCACCGGATTACGCCGTGGTTGATCTCTCCATGCCCGGTGGTCGCTCGGGTTTATCGCTGGTGGAGGCGTTGCATGCCTATGATGCGCGGATTGCCATCGTTGTATTGACCGGATATGCCAGCGTGGCCACGGCTGTGGAGGCAATCAAACTCGGTGCGACCCATTATCTGTCCAAACCGGCCCATGCGGATGAGATTATCCAGGCCTTCGACAGAGGGCAGGGAGATTCGGCTGCCCATGTCGAGGAAAGTGCCGTGTCTGTTAAACGAGTGGAATGGGAATACATTCAGAAGGTACTGAATGATTGTGATGGCAATGTTTCGGCAGCGGCCAGAAAACTGGGCATGCACCGGCGCACACTGCAACGCAAACTGCTGAAAAGACCGGTGAAAAGTTAAACTTTTAAAAGAGGTGAATATGGAATTACAACACGAATATATTGACAGGATATGCCCTGAAAGTGAGATATGGAATGAGCTGTTAACTCTGGATGGAGCTGATATTCTGGAACTGGGTTGCGGCAGAGCAGAATTGACGCGTCAGATTGCTGCAAACTGTAATGGATGCCGGATCACGGCGATGGAGGTGGACGATATTCAGCACGCCAAAAACCTTCAGATCACAGACTTGCCAAATGTTCGTTTTGTTGCCGGCGGCTCGGAAGCAATCCCGGCGGAGGATTCCAGTTTCGATGTCGTGTTCATGTTCAAGTCGCTGCATCATGTGCAGCCGGATAAAATGGACTGGGCTATGAGTGACATGCGGCGCGTGCTGAGGCCTGGTGGGCACGTCTATATTTCAGAACCGATTTTTGCTGGTGATTTCAATGAGATACTGCGTTTGTTTCATGATGAGGAGCAAGTTCGGAAAGCTGCTTTTGAAGCGGTGAAAAGAGCAGTGGAGGATGGCCGATTCAGGCTTGTGGATGAGGTGTTCTTTCAGAGTCGGATGTTTTTCAGGGACTTTGCTGATTTTGAAGAGAAAGTGATTGCGGTTACCCATTCCAATCACCAGTTGTCGGATGCCCTTTATGAGCCAGTCAGGCAGAGTTTCAATATGGTGATGACCGCCAATGGCGCGCACTTTCTGATGCCGATGCGCGTGGATCTGCTAAAGGTGGTCAAGTAATGCAGGATATGTCATTTATGCTGTTGCTGGTCGGCTTGGTTGCCGTCGTTAATCCGCTCGGTGCATTGCCGATTTTTCTGTCGATGTCGGATAAAGATCATCCTGAAGCAGACATGCGCACCATCAACCGGGCAGCCGTGGCTGTGGCGCTTATTTTGTTGATCTCGGCGTGGACAGGTGAATCCTTATTGGGTTTCTTCGGTATTACGATTGATGCCTTCCGTGTGGGCGGTGGTTTGTTGATTCTTCTGATGGGTATTTCCATGCTACATGGCAAGCAGAGCCATGTGCAGCACTGCCCTAACGAAGCCAATGCAGTTGAGGCCAAAGAAGATATTGCGGTGGTCCCGCTGGCCATTCCCCTGATGGCCGGGCCGGGGTCAATCAGTCTGGTGATTCTTGATGCCAATAGAATACATTCATGGGGTGGTGAAATTTTACTGGCCTTGGCCATCATCACGGTTGCCACTATTGCCTGGCTAGTATTGCTTATTGCAGAAAAAATGCGCGATAAGCTGGGTACAATCGGGCTCAATATTGCCACGCGCATCATGGGTCTGATTCTTGCAGCGATTGGCGTTCAGTTTATTGCCGATGGTATCAAGCAGTTGTTGCCGGGGCTGGCGTGAAACAACACCTGACACAATGCTGTCAGCATTTCTCAGACGATCTGTTTTGAAAACGGATAAATCCATGAGTATCATGGATAAAGTGACGCTAAGAGCCTCTTCAGAGGCTGATGACGACTTTGTAAATATGCTTACCCGAAGCGTCATGAAAAGATATGTAGAAGCCACATGGGAAAGCACGAAAGACAGGGAGCGTTACTATGAAAAAAATCAGTTTCAGCAGTCAAAGACCAAAATCATACAATGCAATGGTATAGATATAGGGCGCATCACAACCACCTGTCTTCCTGATCGGATCATCATTGATGGCATCCATATCGTTGCAGACTTTCAGGGCAAGGGAATTGGCAGGCAATTGATTAACCGGATCATAGACGATGCGAATATAAAAGGCATTCCGGTAGAGTTGATACTGCTGAAGACGAATCCTGTGAAAAAGTTATATGATGACTTGGGTTTTCATCTATACAGAGAAGATATGAACCGCTACTACATGAGTACGGCAATTAACCAATAAAATAGAAGGGTTTTTATCATGATCAAAACATCCACACATTCAACTTCAGTTGGGCCGTTGGCGCAGGATACGCTGGGTACCATTAATCGCTGGTGGCGGGCGGCGAATTATCTGTCTGTCGGTCAGATTTACCTGCTTGATAATCCATTACTGGAAGAGCCGCTGACACTGGCACATATCAAACCCCGGCTGCTCGGGCACTGGGGAACCACGCCCGGTCTCAATTTCATCTATGTCCACCTGAATTATTTTATTCGCCAGCGCAATTTGAATATGATTTATATCGCAGGCCCCGGTCATGGCGGCCCCGCCATGGTCGCCAATGCATGGTTGGATGGCACGTATTCTGAATATTACCCGAATATATCGCAGGATCGAAAAGGTATGCAACGCCTGTTCAAACAGTTTTCTTTTCCCGGCGGTATTCCCAGCCATGTTGCACCCGAGACTCCCGGTTCAATCCATGAAGGTGGTGAACTGGGCTATTCGCTGGCGCATGCCTACGGTGCGGTGTTCGACAATCCTGATCTGATTGCGGCTTGCGTGGTCGGTGATGGAGAGGCGGAAACCGGGCCGCTGGCAACAGCATGGCATTCCAATAAATTCCTGAATCCTGCAACCGATGGTGCTGTATTGCCAATTTTGCATTTGAACGGCTATAAGATTGCTAACCCGGCGGTGTTAGCACGTATTCCTGATGATGAACTGGAAGCTCTTTTTATCGGTTATGGCTACAAACCGTATACGGTGGAGGGTTCTGATCCCGCATTGATGCATCAGGCCATGTCTGCGACGCTGGCGCAATGTCTGGATGAAATTCAGGCCATTCAGGGTGAGGCGCGACAGAACGGAGTCAAGGTCAGGCCGCTCTGGCCGATGATTATTCTGCGTTCACCCAAGGGATGGACGGGACCAAAGGAAGTGGACGGGATGCAAGCCGAAGGTTCCTGGCGTTCCCACCAAGTGCCGTTTTCGAGCATGAAGGATCGACCCGATCATGTGCAACTGCTGGAATCATGGTTGAAGAGCTACAAACCGGAGGAGTTGTTTACTTCTGATGGTGCACCCTGTGCGGATATTTCTGCTCAGACTCCCCGGGGTTGTCGGCGAATGAGTGATAACCCCCATGCCAATGGCGGCTTGCTGCTCAAAGATTTGCGTATGCCGGATTTTGATGATTATGCGCTTGATGTGCCCGAACCGGGAGCAGTTGATGGCGAAGCGACACGAGTGCTCGGTAGTTTTTTGCGTGATATTATGGTGCTAAACAGCAACACAAAGAATTTTCGTGTCGTTGGCCCGGATGAAACAGCATCCAACCGGTTGGGCAATCTGTTTGAAGTGACCAATCGTGCATGGATGGGGAAAACTGTCACTGGTGACGACCATCTGGCACCAGATGGACGGGTGATGGAAATTCTTTCTGAACATACCTGTCAGGGCTGGCTGGAAGGTTATCTGCTGACCGGCAGACACGGTTTCTTTTCATGCTATGAAGCATTCATTCATCTGATTGATTCGATGTTCAACCAGCATGCCAAATGGCTAAAAACAACGACCGAAGATATCCCCTGGCGCAGACCGATTGCCTCGTTGAATTATCTGCTTACATCGCATGTCTGGCGTCAGGATCACAATGGTTTTTCACATCAGGATCCCGGCTTTATTGATCATGTGGTGAACAAGAAAGGCAGTATTGTGCGCGTTTATTTCCCGCCTGATGCCAATACGTTGCTATCGGTAGCGCATCACTGTCTTGGCACGCGTAACTACATCAATGTCATTGTGGCTGGCAAACAACCAGCACCTCAGTTTCTGACCATGGATCAGGCAATTACGCATTGTACGCGTGGCATCGGTATCTGGGAGTGGGCCAGTAATGATTGCGGCAAAACGCCGGACGTGGTGATGGCATGCGCCGGTGATGTACCGACGCTTGAAACGCTGGCTGCGGTTTCCCTGTTGCGCAGTTGTCTGCCGGATTTGAAGATTCGGGTGGTGAATGTTGTCGATCTGATGAAGTTGCAACCTCAGGCCGAACATCCGCACGGTCTTTCCGATACAGATTTTGATACGCTCTTTCCGGTCGGCGTGCCAGTGATATTCGCATACCATGGTTATCCCTGGTTGATTCACCGCTTGACCTACCGCCGTCATAATCACAGCCATTTGCATGTCAGGGGTTATAAGGAGGAAGGCACAACCACTACACCATTTGACATGGTGGTTTTAAACGACCTGGATCGCTTTCATCTGGTTTGTGATGTGGTGGATCGCGTAACGCAATTGTCAGATCATAAGGCTTATATCAAACAGGCCATGAATGATCACCTGATTGCACATAAACAATACATCACGGAGCACGGTGAAGATATGCCGGAAATCCGCAACTGGCGCTGGAAAGATGTGCCATAGGATTCACCCTGCCATGTACCAAATGGAGTCCTGCATTGACTAAACCGGCCACCGTTCTTGTCGTTAATTGCGGCAGTTCATCGATCAAAATGGCTCTGATTGTGCTGGATTCCGGTCAGCGCATAGCTACAGGGTTGGCCGAACGGCTGGGGCAGGCAGATGCAGTCCTGTACTGGCACAGTGATGAGGGTAAGCGGGAAGAGGTGATATTGGCAGACAGCGGCTATGATGCTGTGCTGCAACAAATGCTGGAGCTTGTGTCGCAACGCTTCGGCTCACAGAAAATCAAAGCAGTTGGCCATCGCATTGTGCATGGCGGGGAACGGTTTGTCAGCCCGGCCTTATTAAATGATGAAGTGATTCATCAGATTGAATTGTTAAGCCACCTCGCGCCATTACACAACCCGATCAACTTGCTCGGAATTAAGAATGCGAGAGAGCAGTTTTCAGCGGTTCCTCACGTTGCCGTATTTGATACAGCATTTCACCATAGCATGCCGCTCCGGGCCAGCCTGTACGCAGTGCCTTATCGTTGGTATCAAGACTATGGTATTCGCCGCTACGGCTTTCATGGTATCAGCCATCATTATGTTGCGCAGGAGGCCGCCCGGCGGCTGGGCAGGGAGATGCGGGATTGCCAACTGCTCACGGCACATCTTGGTAATGGCTGCAGTGCGACGGCAGTCAGGAATGGTATCAGCGTAGATACGACAATGGGCTTTACCCCGCTGGAAGGCCTGATGATGGGCACCCGTAGTGGTGATATTGATCCCGGTTTGCACGCTTTCATTAGCAAGCAAACAGGTGCAGATGTAGAGGAAATTACTCGCACTCTGAATTACGAATCAGGCTTGCTGGGTATTTCCGGCTTGAGTTATGATATGCGTACGCTGCTGGATGCCGCTAAAGCTGGTAACGAGCGGGTGGTGCTGGCTGTAGATATGTTCTGTTATCGGTTGGCCAAGGCTTTGGCTGCGCTGGCAGTCGCTCTGGATGAGGTGCATGCATTGGTTTTTACTGGCGGTATTGGCGAGCATGCTGATATCGTCAGGATGCAGACATGCCGGCATCTGTCATCCATTGGCATTAAGTTGGATACCGAAAGAAATCGACAGCATGGTCGTGGATCAGACGGAGCCATTGGCAAGGATGGATCACCGGTGTCAGTGCTGGTCATTGCCACCAATGAAGAGTGGATGATCGCCAAATATGTATGTGCAATATTGGATAAAAAGAAGGATAGCGAGTATTATAAACGCACAATTACGGAATCGGATCATCCAATGACCGGCTTTCCGGAGTAGTGATAAAACCGGGAGGAGTACCCATGGTACATTTAGATTTGACTGACAAAGAAATGACAATATTAGATGAGGTGCTGGAAAGCTATTTGTCGGATTTGCGTTATGAGATAGGTAATACAGATAACCTGGATTTCCGCAATATGTTAAAAGAAAGAAAAGCCGTACTGCGCAAGCTGGCAAACATTTTGGCGGACAGCAAAACGTCATGACGAATCATTGGGAACAGCGGTATCAGCAAGGCGAAACAGGATGGGACAGGGGGCAGCCCAGCCCGGCGCTGCACCAGTGGCTGGAGCAGGGCGTGCTGAAACCCGGCCGTATCCTGATTCCCGGTTGCGGCCGGGGCCATGAGGCGGTGGAACTGGCCCGGCGCGGGTTCGAGGTGTCGGCGATTGATATTGCCCCATCGGCCTGCGCGCATCTGGAGCGCGAACTGGCAGCAGCGAAGGTCAGCGGCGAAGTGATCTGTGGCGATCTGTTTGAATATAGCCCCGCGTCGGCTTTTGATGCGATCTACGAACAGACCTGTTTGTGCGCTATTGCGCCCGAACAACGAACGGCGTATGAACAGAAGTTACACCACTGGTTAAAAACGGGCGGGGTGCTTGGTACGCTGTTTATGCAGACGGGTGCAGAAGGCGGGCCGCCTTTTCACTGTGATCTGTTGAATATGCACCGTTTGTTTGAAGAGAATCGATGGCAATGGCCACAGCGGGAGCCGCTGTTCGTGCCGCATTATAGTGACCGTTTTGAGCTGGGTTTAGCATTGATCCGGCAATAGAAGCGTCGCTCTTTATCAAAAGGGGAAGGAACAAAGGGGCTATGTCGGAATGACAAGTATGAGCGTATTGATTGCAACCGCTGTGCAGGAGGTGTTCCGAGGCAAGGCATCCATGCTGATAGCACCCAGCATGGAGGGTGAGCTGGCGATTCTGCCCGGCCATGCGCCGTTGCTGGCGATGCTCCGGCCCGGCGAAGTGCGGGTGGATTGCCCGCTTCAGGATGCGGCAGGGGGATGCGAGTCCACCGATATCGTGGTGTTCGGCGGTTTTCTGGAGGTGCAGCCCGACGCCGTGATTATCCTGGCCGATGCGGTGCGGCGAGCCGATGAAATCGATGCTGCCGAGGCCAGGAAAGCGGCTGAGAATGCCAGAAAACTGCTTTCATCAACCGATAAAGAGATTTCGGTCAAGGCGATGCTTGATCTGGAGCTGGCCATTGCAAAATTGCGTGTGGCACGCAAAAACAGCAAGCAGTCGCTGTTGAAACCGTAACGGCATGGCCGCCTCTTTAATCACTCCGCTACGGGCCCCACAGGCTTATATGACAGTGGTGGCAGCGCCCGGTTGTATCAAGAGCAAAGCCGGTGCGTAAATCGACAAGAAGATTGTTGCTGCTGCTGTTCAGCCTGCCTGTTGTTGTTCTTGTTTTCGGCGTGATCTATATGCTGGGGATGCATTATCTTGAGGGCGATCCGCGCAGCTTGGCGCAGAGTCTGGAGTGGGCGACAGAAACGCTGACAACAACCGGTTACGGAAGCGACAACCAGTGGCATCACCCGGCGATGTCGCTATTTGTTATTATGACCCAGTTTGTCGGTCTGTTTCTGGTATTTTTAATCTTTCCCGTCTATCTGATGCCGTATTTCGAGGAGCGTTTTGAATCCCGCTTGCCACGCGTGATTCCGGACTGTTGCGGCGCTGTGCTGATCTATCGGTTTGGGCCGACAGTGGAGTCTTTGATCACAGAATTACAGCGTTTTGGTTATAAAACCGTGGTGATCGAGGAGGATGATACGATAGCCAGATCCCTCTATGAGCGCGGCCAACAGGTGGCGGCGACACGGCTGGACGGCGGTAATATTGATTTTTCTACCATGACAAAGGCAAGAGCCATTGTCGCCAACGCCGAGGATCACGACAATGCAGTGTTGATTACCATGGCGCGTACGCAGGGCTACCAAGGGCCTATTTATGCATTTTCTGAAGATCCGCTGCACCGGCCTGCTATGATGAGAGCCGGTGCGACAGAGGCCTTCACGCCGCGTCTGGTATTGGCCAACATGCTGGCCGGTAAAGCCAGCCGTAACATCAGACCACATATCGCCGGGGCGCACAGGATCAGCGAGCATGTCGGTATTTGCGAGTTGCGTATTCATGCCAACAGCCCGTTGGCTGAATTTACGCTTGGCGAAGCCAGAATCCGCGAACGTATCGGTGCGACAGTGATTGCTCAGTGGATTGGTGGTCGTTTTGTTGCCGGCGGCAAGCGAAATACCCGAATTCATACGGGTGCGATTATTGTTGCGGTTGGCAGTCATGATGCGCTGCAGAGGCTGGCTGAACTGGCCTGCTCGGCACAAGCATCCGGCCCGATTGTGATTGCCGGTTACGGAGAAGTTGGCAGACATGTGCGTACACAGTTGCTTGCTGCCGGCGAGCAGGTTCGGGTGATCAATAATATGGCCGGTGCGGATATCGATGTGGTTGGCAATGTGATGGATAGTGCCACGCTGGCTGCCGCCGGGGTTCGCTCAGCCAGTGCGGTCATTCTTACGCTGGGTAATGACAGTGAAACACTGTTTGCGACCGCAGTGATTCGCGGACATGCGCCGCAGGCACCTGTGTTTGCGCGCGTTAACCTGCCCAAAAGCGTGGATATGCTATACCGGCTTGGCGCGGATTTTGTCCTCTCTGTCAGCGAGGTGTCCGGGCAGATGCTGGCTCGCAAATTAATTGGTGAGGAATATGTGAGTGTTGAACCGCAGTTGAAAATCGTCAAAGTTAAATCGGCGGGGTTCACAGGCCAACATCCCTGGCAGGCCGGTATTCGTGAGCGCACCGACTGTCATCTGGTTGCCGTGGAACGTGCGGAAACAGTGCATGTGGAATTTACTGATGATTTTCGCATCGAAGCGGGTGATGTCCTCTATGTCTGCGGCACGCCGGGTGAACTGGGTGGTTTTTTCGAACAGTTTCCATGCACCGCTCCGATGGAGGATTCAGATATCTGATTCGATGAGGGCTCGAAAATCGTTGTCGGGTTTTGCCAGTCTGTTATGATGGCTCCATGCAATTCAGAAAGAAATACCGGGTGCGCCCCGGCCAGGCTGTGTATCTGGAAAAAATTGATCCCGACGGACGCGATGATCTGCTGAACAGGGAAGCGGCCGAGCCGATGATCCAGCACTATGCTGACAGGCTCCGGGCGCTGCAGTACCGGCTCTATGCCGAATCCTCGCGCAGCCTGCTGATCTGTCTGCAGGCCATGGACGCCGGCGGTAAGGATGGCACCATCCGGCATGTGCTGGGCTATATGAATCCGCAGGGTTGCCGGGTACAAGCGTTCAAACAGCCCACCCCCGAAGAGCAGTCGCACGATTTTTTATGGCGGGCGCACCGGGCAGTTCCGGCCAGAGGCGAGGTGGTGATTTTCAATCGCTCGTATTATGAAGATGTGCTGGTGACGCGCGTGCATGGCATGATCGACATGAAAATTTGCAAGCAGCGTTTTCGGGCCATACAGCAGTTTGAGCGCCACCTGAGCGATAATGGCACGCATATTCTGAAGTTTTATCTGCATATCAGTCGCGATGAGCAGCTACAGCGTCTCAAGAAACGGCTGGATGATCCGGAGCGCTGGTGGAAGGTGAGTGAGGCCGATTTCAGGGAACGTGAATATTGGCACGACTATCAGCACGCCTTTGAAGATACATTAAGCCATTGCAGCAGCAAAGCCGCGCCCTGGTTTATCGTGCCATCGAATCACAAATGGTACCGTAATCTGGTGGTATCACGTATCGTGGTGGAATATCTGGAATCCATGGATCTGCAACTGCCGCCGTCGACAGTGGATATTG
>JALUWF010000012.1 GCA_027019785.1 Mariprofundus sp.
CGTGCAGCGAACAGCTATTGAACAGTTTGCCGTTTCCATTAACCGAAGCGCAACAGCAGGCCTGGCGTGATATTGCTGCTGATCTGGAATCGGGCCAACGCATGCACCGGTTGCTGCAGGGCGATGTGGGAGCGGGCAAAACATGGGTGGCGGCGCTGGCCATGGTCAAAGCGGCCGGTTGCGGTTATCAGGCGGCGCTGCTGGCACCGACCGAAGTGCTGGCGCAGCAACATGTCGAAACGCTACGCGCGTTGTTCAAGCCGCTGGGGCTTGAGGTGGGGCTGCTGACCGGCAGCACCAAAGCCAAAGCGCGGCGCGCCATGCTGGCTGATTTGCACAGCGGCTCCCTGAAACTGATCGTCGGCACGCATGCGCTGCTGACGGACGATGTGATTTTTGATCATCTGGCGCTGGCGCTGGTGGATGAGCAGCATCGATTTGGTGTGCGTCAACGCTGGGCGCTGGCCGAAAAGCAACATGCCGAGGGGTGCTCCATCCATTTGCTCGGCATGACCGCTACGCCGATTCCGCGCACGCTGGCGCTGTCGCTGTATGGCGATATGGATCTGTCGATCATGCGCGGCCTGCCGCCGGGCCGGAAACCGGTGGAAACGCGGGTGATCAGGTCAGAAAAAATGCAGCCGCTGGTGGCCGGTATGCAGCGCATTCTAGATGCCGGCGGGCGTATTTACTGGATCGTGCCGCGCATTGATGAGGATGAGGACGACGGGGTGTCGGTTGATCAGCGGGTGGAATTGCTCAAACGCTATTTTTCTGAGGCGAATGTGGCCGGACTGCATGGACGCATGAAATCAAAAGAGAAACAGGCGGCGCTGGAGGGGTTTGCATCGGGAGTGAGCAGAATACTGGTCTCAACTACCGTGGTTGAAGTGGGAGTGGATGTGCCTGAAGCCCACCTGATTGTGATTGAACAGGCCGAGGCTTACGGTCTGGCGCAACTGCATCAGCTCAGAGGCCGGGTAGGGCGCTCGGATACGCAGAGTTATTGCATCCTGATTGCCGGCGCAAAAACTACTGAAACGGCCATGGCGCGATTGAAACAGATGGTCAGCACACATGACGGGCTGGAGCTGGCTGAAGCGGATCTGTGTTTGCGCGGTGGTGGTGATGCGGTCGGCACGCGCCAGCACGGCGATGCCGGTTTCCGGCTGCTGAATATGGCCGAAGATGCGCCGCTGATTCGCCAGTGGTTCGAGCATCTGCCCGAAGTCACCCCGGATGAAGCCATGCAACGGTTCTGGCGGCCGTTCGCCGAAGCGACTGATTAGTCTCTTACGAAAGATATCTTGTGCAAAATGTACAAGAAATAAAAATCATAAAATCAAAAGATTCTCACCACAGAGAGCACAGAGGAAAAGCAGAGAAAACCAAAACATAAAGATTTTGACCTCCTCTGTGCTCTCTGTGTACTCTGTGGTTCAAGATTTTCCTGTTTGGTTCCGGCTATGCAGGGTTGGGAGGTCAATGTGAACGACCAGTGTCCGATCATGGTGACAGTAAAGCCGGAGTATGCACCCGAACATTCCGACCCTGAACAGGAGAGGTTTGTGTTTATCTACTACATCACGATTCAGAATCGAGGCGCACAGACTGTGCAGCTGATCTCCCGCCACTGGGTGATCAGCGATGCAAATGGCAAATCGATCGAGGTGCGCGGTGATGGCGTCATCGGTGAACAGCCGGTGCTGGCGCCGGGCGATGAGCACTTCTATAGTAGCTTTTGCGTACTGGAAACCCATGTCGGCTGTATGCAGGGCAGTTACATGATGCTGGGCGAGGACGGCCAGTATTTCGACGCGCCGATTCCGGCCTTTACGCTGGCCGTGCCTGGCGTGCTGAATTGAAGCCTGATTTGCGTATGAACGCATATCCTGTTCTGTACAGTTTTCGCCGTTGTCCCTATGCCATGCGGGTGCGTATGTCGCTGCACTATGCCGGGATTCAGTGCGAAGTCCGGGAAGTGGACTTGAGGCATAAACCATCCACGATGCTGGATATCTCGCCCAAAGGGACGGTGCCGGCGCTGCAGCTGCCGGACGGGCGCGTGATTGATGAGAGTTTGGATATCATACGCTGGGCGCTGGATCAGTCTGATCCGGCAGGGTGGTCGCGTCCGGATCACAAAGCCATGCAGCTGTTGATTGATCAGAACGATGGCCACTTTAAATGTCATCTTGATCGTTACAAATATCCTGACCGCTATGGCGAACAGGATGGCGAAACCAATTTCCTACAGGCCTGCAATTTTCTGGGCGTACTTGAACAGCGGCTGATGCAATCTGCATTCCTGTTCGGCGACTCGGCCTCTATGGCCGATGTCGCCCTGTTTCCTTTTGTACGCCAGTTTGCAGCGGTGGACAGGACTGCATTTGATGTACTGCCGATGGCGCGTTTACAACAATGGTTGTCCGGCTGGGTGAAGGATGTGCGATTTCTTGCCATCATGGTGAAACGAAAAGTCTGGCACATGGATGATGAGATTTCGCTACTGCTGCCTTGATGTGAGGTTGGTCACTGTCTGTCGGATGTAATCGATGATGATTTGCCCTGTTTTGATACGACAGGAGTTGATGATGATAAAACCTAGCAGTATAGTCGAACAGTCAGAGATACAGCACAAACCCGAAACGTCGCGCCCGGTTATTTATACTTTCCCTCGTCCGCTATTTACCCAAAAGTAATTCGTTCGGCGCAATAAGTCTGCGTACTTGTCCGGCCATATATAATGGCAGTGATAGCAACTGATATGTTTTTTTGCGGCCATCGGCCAATATGTGTTCTCCCTTCATCAGACTGGGTAGATCGGTATTCAAACGGATCGAAACATCGGATGGTTTCTCTTTCAAAAACAGATGCAGTGATTTCAACGTGCCGCTCTTGCCTGCCTTGACCTCAACCGGTACAGGTTGGACCCCCTCAATCATATAATCCACTTCAGCCGAGCTGGATCGGGATTCTCTTGCCCAGTAATGGAGTTGGGGAGATTGATGGCTATCAAGGCTGCTCAATAATTCCTGACCGACCCATTGTTCGGCCATCGCGCCTTGATGAACAAGCATCACATCTTCCTTCAACACCTGCCAGCTCACATTGAACATGGTGGTTGCCAGTCCGATATCGAGAAACAGTAATTTGAAGAATTTCCTGTTTTCCTCTGCTGCTAGCGGAATGCCGTTGGCCGATGTGCGAAATACTTTATGAATCACTCTGGCCATATCGAGTTGATCTAGCGATCTGGCTATGCGCGCTGTTGTCGCATCCCGGCTGATTTCGCTGTATTTTACTTTTCGGCCTATGAAACCGGGTGCTTTACGAAAACAGAGGCGGATGAGTGCCTGATCCTGATGACGGGCATATTTGGCGAAGTCGTCCGTGAAGGTGGCCAACAGATCCTGTTTAACGATTTCGCATTGGCGATAATCCGATGTATCACGAAATGTTTTGATCGCTTCCGGCATGCCGCCCACGGCCATACACTGCCTGAGCAGGCCGATGAGTTTCTGATGCAGTGGGGTAGGTATATCCTCGCCGACTTGCCATGCTTCGAGATATTCAGTCAACCGCTTCTCACCGGTTGCATGCAGAAATTCGGTGAAATTCATGGGGTGCAAATGCAGGTAGCTCATGCGCCCGACAGGCATCGAAAATGATGGTGACGCCATTTCAAAGTCCAGTAACGAGCCAGCCGCCGCCACATGCAATTCGGGCATCTCTTCATAGAAATAACGCAAACTCGCCAGTATTTGAGGGGCGGCCTGAATTTCATCCAGAAACAGTATTGATTTGCCCGGTTTGATGTCGCTGTTCAGCATTAATCGTATGCTGGCGATAGTCTGCTTCGGATCATGGGAAGAAAAAAGTTCGGCATATTCTTCATTGCGTTCAAAATTCAACTCGACCAATTCCAGCCCTTGCTGCGTAGCGAATAACCGGATCAGCGTGCTCTTGCCCACCTGGCGAGCGCCACGTAAGACCAGTGGCTTGTGCGTGTTTTGCTCAAACCAATGTTGCATGGTTGTTAGGTGATGACGATACATATGATGTATTATATCTAAAAATGATAAAAATACAAGGATGTTTTTGTTAGTTTTTTAATAAAATACAAGTGTGTTTTATTATGTTGTCGTCTGCGTCGGGTCAGAATTGTCTCAAGGCTATTCCGGAGGCCAAGACATTGCTTGATGACTGGTTTGCATCCGACTTTTTAACGATAGTGATGAATAACATATCTTTTTATTAATCACTATATTGACTTTATCGATCAATACATTCACCTGAAAAACTGTTCATCAACTCACTGTCCGTCAGGCTAAGTTCCCAACCCGGCATAGCCGGAACCAAACAGGGCAATCTAAAAAACCATGACCACTGATTTCACGAATTAAGGGCCGCGAAAAAAATAAACCATCCAATTCTGCTGGTCTATAAGCCCGTATTCTGCGTTGCCAAATCAGTTACATAGCCAAGCTATGCGCCTGATTCTACGCCTTGAATCCGAACTTCTATCCTAC
>JALUWF010000013.1 GCA_027019785.1 Mariprofundus sp.
GACTGTTGCATCCGCAGGCAATGCTTCCACCATTTGCTCAGCCAGTTGCATAGAACTGGGCACCACAGCACCCACGGACTTGGGGTTACGCAGCAAAGCACGTGTAAAGCGAATTTTATTTAACAAAGCAGCTCCTTCATCATCAAGCGAGTCCTGTTCAACCTCCCCGATCAAACATTCTCTGAATCGCATGACTGCTAAATTTAACATGTCTACAAGGGAACAGCATCGCTAGACCAAGGTTACCACGTGATCATCTTTTTCGTGAATGCGCCCGATTGTATATACAGTTTCGTCTGCATCAGTCAGCACCGCTTCTGCTTTGGTCGCTTCGGATTCGGACAGAATGGCGACAAATCCAATGCCCATATTGAATGTGCGGTAGCTTTCATCACGTTCTACATTGGCAAAGTTCAACAGATATTCAAATACCGGCGGTACCGGCCAGGATGAGACATCCACTGTGGCCGCCAGGCCTGCCGGCAGAATGCGTTCGATGTTGTCAAACATGCCACCGCCGGTGATATGCGAATAGCCATGCACTTCAACGCCTGCTTTGAGCATGGCTTTGACGGCCGGCACATATAATCGAGTCGGGGCCAGCACAGCATCCACAGCTTTTCTACCGTCCCTCAAGACATCGTTTTCAATATCGGCAGCGCCGACTTCAATCAGTTTACGAATCAGCGAGAAACCATTGGAGTGAGGCCCGTTGGAAGCAATTCCAAGCATCACATCGCCATCGGCGATGGTGGAGCCGTCAATGACTTTGGGACGATCCACCACGCCAACCGAAAAACCACCGATATCGTAATGGCCGGGGGCATACATACCCGGCATTTCGGCTGTTTCACCACCGATCAGCGAGCATTCGCAGATGCGACAGGCTTCAGCAATGCCTTCAACCACGCCGGCCAGCGTGGCTTCATTCAGCTTCCCACTGGCCAGATAATCGAGGAAAAACAGCGGTTCCGCCGCCTGCGCGGCCATATCGTTGACGCACATGGCCACCGCATCAATACCGGCCACATGCGGACGGTTATGTTTCTGCAATAATAATAATTTGGTGCCAACCCCATCCGTGGAAGAAACCAGAACAGGCTCTTGCATGGCCGAAAAATCTGCCTTGAACAACGCCCCGAAACCGCCCAGACCGCCAATCACTTCCGGGCGAGTCGTGGATGCCACCGCATCCTTGATACGCCCGACAAAGGCGTTTCCAGCATCAATATTCACGCCTGCATCGGCGTAGGTCAGTGTCTGCTTATCGCTCACGGTAGCTCCTTAACAAGTTCCGAGTCCTGCCCCCAGATGACACAGCAGTCACAACAGAAATACCATAAAGAATGATTTGGTTTTCCTCTGCGTCCTCTGTGTACTCTGTGGTGAGTGTTTTGACTTTAAACGTCGAGATTACGTACTTTCAGGGCGTTGTCCTGAATAAATTTACGGCGCGGCTCCACCGCATCTCCCATCAAGATCGAAAAGGTTTCATCAGCATTCACTACATCTTCCAGTGTTACCCGTAAAAAGGTGCGCACCTTCGGATCCATGGTGGTTTCCCACAACTGCTCCGGATCCATTTCACCCAACCCTTTGTAGCGCTGAATACTCAAACCCTTGCGGCCTGCCGCTTCAATCTGGCTGGCCAGTTCATCGAAATGTGTGATTGGAAAAATATTGTCACTCTGTTTCAAATGCGCGCCATCATCGATCAGATTCTGCATCGAGGCGCACAATTTCTGCGCTTCAGCGAATTCAGCCGTGCTGACCAGATCCTTATCGAGCCGTGAAATCATGATCCGGCCATGATCGCGGCGCTGAAACTGCACCCAGAAACTGCCGTCTTCTTCATCTTCCATGATCTTCCATGTCAGGGTTTCATCCTCACGCGTGGCCTGTTTAAAAGCCCAGTCCAGCGCGTTCATACGTTCTTCGAGTAAATCGCGATGACGCATCATTTTGATCGCCGTCTTGCCCGACTCGATCAGGAACTTGAGCACTGTGGCATCAATACGCTGCGACAGACGCGCCTGTAATCGTTGCAGACGATGAATAGTGCGAATCGAATTCAATAAACGTTCGCCGCTCATCGGTTTCGCGCTCTTGCTACTGAAGAATTCCTTACCCTCACTGCCATGCTCCAGCAAAAACTCGAACAACTCATCGTCATTAGCAATGTAACGTGATTTTTTACCACGCGCCACGCGATATAATGGCGGCTGGGCAATGTATAAATGACCACGCTCAATCACTTCCGGCATCTGCCGATAAAAGAAGGTGAGCAATAGCGTAAGGATATGCGAACCATCCACATCGGCATCGGTCATGATGACAATTTTGTGGTAGCGTAATTTGGAAATATCGAAATCATCCTTACCGATACCCGTACCGAGCGCGGTAATCATGGTGCCAATTTCCTGACTTGATAACATTTTATCAAAGCGTGCTTTTTCTACATTCAGGATTTTACCCTTGAGCGGCAAAATCGCCTGCGCCTTGCGATCGCGCCCCTGCTTGGCTGAACCGCCAGCGGAATCCCCCTCCACCAGGTAAATTTCAGACAGAGCAGGATCTTTCTCCTGGCAATCGGCTAATTTACCAGGCAGCGATGAGATATCGAGCGCACCTTTCCGACGGGTTAGATCACGTGCTTTGCGGGCAGCTTCTCGCGCCATGGATGCTTCGGCCACCTTACCGACAATGCGTTTGGCTTCTTTCGGATTCTCTTCAAACCATTCGGCCAGCTTTTCATTCACAACACTTTCGACAATCGGACGCACTTCGGAAGAAACCAGTTTTTCCTTGGTCTGGGATGAAAATTTCGGATCGGGCACTTTAACCGATAACACAGCCGTTAAGCCTTCACGACAGTCTTCACCCGTCAAACTGACTTTCAGCTTCTTGGTCAAACCATTGGCATTGGCATAATTATTGATCGTGCGGGTAAGCGCCCCACGTAAGCCGGCCAGATGCGCGCCGCCATCTTTTTGCGGAATATTATTGGTAAAGCAAAAAATATGTTCCTGATATGAGTCGGTCCATTGCAGCGAAAGCTCAACGATCACACCATCCCTTTCCCCGTTCATGTTCACGCATTGTGAATGCAATGGCGTACGGGTGCGATTGAGATGTTTGACAAAAGCGGAAATGCCACCCTCGTATTCAAAGACTACCTTGTTATCACTGCGTTCATCGATGACTTCAATATGTACGCCGGAGTTCAGAAACGACAGTTCTCGCAAACGCGCGGCCAGAATATCGAATGACATATTTCGATGCGAAAAAATATCCAGACTGGGCAGAAAACGGACTTCTGTTCCCGTTCCCTTGGCCTCCCCAATTTCTTTCAGAGGGGATACCGGCTCGCCCATCGCATATTTCTGATAATGCAATTTTCCATTGCGACGAATAATCAATTCCAGCGATTCGGACAAAGCATTCACTACAGACACCCCCACCCCATGCAAGCCGCCGGAAACCTTATACGAATTATCATCGAATTTTCCGCCGGCATGCAGCACCGTCATAATCACTTCGGCAGCCGAACGATGTTCCTCGGAATGCATGCCGACCGGAATACCGCGGCCGTTATCACGCACGGTGACCGAATCATCGGAGTGAATGATCACCTCAATCTTGTCGCAATAATTCGCCAGGGCTTCATCAATAGAGTTATCCACCACTTCGAAGACCATATGATGCAAACCGGTGCCATCATCGGTATCGCCGATATACATGCCCGGCCGCTTGCGCACGGCATCGAGTCCGCGCAGCACCTTGATACTGTCAGCGTTATAATCCTGCTGTTGAGAAGCGCTCATACTGCTTCCTCCATGTCTGAATTCATCATATCTCTTTCATTAATCCATGCTTTTTTTATCGTTACCAACGCCTGCCCTGCGTGAAAATCACACAAGCCGTGCTTTGTTAACATCTGAATATCGATTCCCATATCATCGGAAATTTCAATCCCGTCAGGCGCCGTCATTAAAATCTGGGCCGGACTGCGCTGTAAGCGAGTCAACAGTCGCTGCTGACGTTGTCGATCCAGCGCCTCCATACAATCATCCAACAATATCACCGGAATCAGACGCCGGTATCTGCTCCACAGCGCGCATTCTGCCATCTTCAAGGCTATCGCAGCCAGCTTTTGCTGTCCACGTGAACCGGCGCTGCGAATTTCACGTCCCTGATAGCTGATGTTCATGGCATCCACATGCGGCCCAAAACGTAAACTGCCCACCCGTGCATCATCATCGCGCTTGCTCCTGAGTCGCTCAAGCCAGATTGATTCACTATATTCAGGCATACTGACCGACAGTGTCACTGCCTGTTCCGTTAACCCCTGCTCATCCAGCAACAGAGTATTGAGCTCTTCAACCAGCTGATTACGCGCACTGACAATATACAACCCATGCTGCATAATCTGCTGCTCCCAGGCATCCAGTTCAGCGGAAAAATTATGTCGCCTGAGCAGTCGGCCACGTTGCATCACAGCCCGCAGATAGCGCTCATAATGCATGCGCGTATGCTCAAGGCAGGTCATCATCAGCGCATCCAGCCAGCGCCTGCGCTCACCCGGTGCTCCGTCGATGATTTTTTTTCCCTGCGGCGCTTCCACCAACACCGGAAATGAATCACTGACATCCTTACGACGCTGAATCTCACGCCCCTGCAAACGCAGCGTTGTTTTACCTTTTCGACCAGCAACGGTCAGATGCATCGGCCCGAACCGTTTCCACTGTCCCTGAATCATAAAACTCGTCTCGCCGTGCTGAACCAGAAACGGACTGCGCGATTGCCGGAAGGAACGGCCATGTGCCATCAGATATACCGATTCCAACAGACTGGTCTTGCCGCAGCCATTAGCGCCGACAATCAGATTCAGACCCGGATTAACCGTCCATTGTACACCTTCATGGCAACGCAGATGCCTGACTTTCACCTGCTCGATGATTAACTGCGTCGCCAGTTGAAAATCCAACTGAGAATCGTTGACCGATTGCCTCACAGAGAACGTCACCGGATGGTTATATCCGCATCGGCATAATCACATGCCTGGACTGCACATCATCTTCGCCGCTGATCAGCACTGGTGACAGTTCATCCTTCAATTCGATTTTCACTGCCGCCGAACGAATGGCACCCAGCGTATCCCGCAGATAGCGCCCGTTAAACCCGATGGCTGTCTCCTGACCATTGTAATCGGCCGCAATGTGCTCCTCAGCCTCTTCCTGCTCGGTATTATGGGCCGAAATATCAATGCCAAGTTCAGTAAAAATAAGACGGATATCATGGGTGAATTCATTGGCTACAATCATGCTGCGACGCAACACCTGATCGAATTCTCCACGTTCAACGATGGCTCGGATCGTGTGACCCGTCGGAATCACGTCCTGATAGACCGGGAAACGGGCGTCAATCAATTTCGACGTCAAAATATTTGCCCCGGCCACCATGCGAATTTGTCGCTCACCCAGGAACAGTTCGATCTGTTCCGGACACTCTTCACTAAGCTTGCGGATCTCCATCACCGCTTTTCTCGGTACAATACACTGCCTGGCCTGGCTCGACTGTTGCAAACGGACTTCTGAGAGTGCCAGTCGATGGCCGTCGGTAGTCACCAGTCGCAACATCTGTTCATCATCCACTTCAAACAGCGTGCCGGTCAGATACTTGCGTGTTTCATCGGTCGACATGGCAAAACTGGTGGCTGCCACCATATCAGCAATGGTGGCACCCGATACGATAAGTGATGATTCACTACTCACTTCATGCAGGGCCGGAAATTCATCCGCCGCCAGTGATGCGACCCGAAAGCGGGAACGAGCGCTGCGAATCGAAACAAAATTATCACCTGTTTCCAGATGCACATCCTGTTCCGGATCCAGTTCCTTGATAATATTGAATAGTTTCGATGCTGACACCGTGACTGCGCCATCCTCTTCTACCAGGGCATCAGCCTGACTGCGTAAGCCCACCTCCAGATCCGTGGCTGTAACCAATAGTCGATTGTTCTCCGCCTGCAATAAAATATTGGCAAGAATCGGTATGGTATGACGCTTCTCAACAATACTTTGGCAACGCTGCACGGACTGTAACAAAGATGCTCTGGACAATGTTATTTTCATGACTTACTTCCTCTTTCTCTTAAATTTAAAAAATATAGTCATCATCATAGGGGCTGTGGATAGTGTGTATAACTGCTCTTTAGCCTGTCACCACTTCACCTGCTGCACTTCACTGGCTGTGTACGGCGTTGACACTTGTCTGTGTATAATATGTGCATAGATGATTATCTACCTCAATTAACAAAAAATTCATCTTGTTATACCCAATTCATGCACAATTCATACCTGTTACCATGCACACGATACCCACCCGTTGATGCGACAATGTTAAAGCTCTGCGTCAACAGTCCGTTGCAGTTACTTTACGAGGCTCTGCATTGATGTTGCACGGACGACTTACTGTTTCAACAGGGCAATAATTCTACTCATCTCTTCATCAAAATCATCTGAATCATCACGCATTTTTTTAATTTTTCGTACAGCATACAGGACAGTCGTATGATCTCGGCCGCCAAACTGATTACCGATTTCCGGCAGGGACTGGGTGGTGAGTTCCTTACTGGCATACATCGCCACCTGGCGCGGATAGGCAATATTTTTACTGCGCTTGCTGGAGGTCATCTCCCTGATATTAATATTGAAATAGGAGGCTACTTTTTTCTTGATATCATCAATCGATATGGCGCGCACCTCTTCGTACAGCAGATCGCGCAATACATGGCGGGCGAAATCAATATCAATAGCGCGCCCGGTCAGGGTGGCATGGGCGGTCAGGCGTGTTAAAGCGCCCTCCAGCTCACGTACATTGTTGGTAATCCGTGATGCCAGTAGATGCGCGACATTTTCATCCAGCGTAACACCGGCCAGTTCCGCTTTACTGGAGAGAATGGCCAGTCGCGTTTCCAGATCCGGCGGCTGAATATCGGCAACCAAACCCGAGTTAAAGCGAGAGCGCAGACGTTCCATCAGATTGGTCAGTTCACGTGGGCTTCTGTCCGAGGTTAGAATAATCTGTTTTTTCACTTCATGCAGGGCGTTGAAAGTGTGAAAAAACTCCTCCTGCGTGCGGTCCTTGCCGGCAATGAACTGGATATCATCAATAATCAACACATCCACCTGGCGGTATTGATTTCGGAACTGGTCGGTGGAGCCGTTGCGAATAGCCTGAATCAATTCGTTGGTGAAGCGCTCGCCAGTACGATAGGCGATACGAAAATGGTTGCGGTGAATCAGCACATTGGCGACGGCGTTGATCAAATGGGTTTTGCCCAGACCAACACCGCCGTAGAGGTAGAGTGGATTATAAATCTCACCCGGTTTGTCCCCCACCGCCCGGCAGGCGGCATGACAAAATTCATTACCCGAACCCACTACAAAATTATCAAAGGTAAAACGGGGATCAATATAACCGTCCACCAGCGATGCATGCGGATTATCCTGCGGCGATGGCGTATCGACGGCTGCAGTAGCAAGTGTTGGATCAATCATATAGGAGACAGCCATCTCTGTGCCATACACCTGCCTGGTCAGTCTGGTAATATGTTCGCCGTAGTTCGATTTCAGACTATCGAGAAAGAATCTGCTGGGAGTGCGTATGACTAGTTCATGATCGTGATGATCGGCGGAGAGTGCACGAATCCAAGCATCAAACTGGGATGCCGGCAATTCTTCTTTTAGTCTGTCTGAAATCTGTTGCCAGAGTGATTCCTGATGCATGGTAGTCATTGCCTGAATAGTACATGCATCATACTGATCATCCAGTGGAATCATTTCGTTTTCATCTTTATTGTCATCAAATTTATTTGACACGTTTTGAAGCAGTGTGATAATTTGTGATTTCGATCACTGACATGGCGGTAAGAATGCTGGCGTAACCTGAGTCAGGTGTTTAAGCTATCCGCCGGAATCAATTTCCGAGCGGAGTGGAACATGCGACTGCCGGTAGGTATTGTGATTATGCTGTTGTTCTGTGCGTATTCTGTTCAGGCAGCTATACCCGGTTCAGACAGCATGCAGCCCGCACAACTGATTTTGATCAAACAGACAGTGGCCAAACAGACAGTGATCAAACAGACAGTAACACAACACGCGGTAATCAAACTGACCCTGGCACATCAACGCCGCTTGTTTCAGCAAGCACACAGAGCCTTAAACAGGCATGATATGAAGCAATTTCATCGTTTGTATCGCAAGCTGGCGGATTACTCATTAACACCTTATCTGGATATATGGTATGCCAGAAAGACATTAAAACAGGGCGACGACAAGCTGTTGCCTGCAACGCTGGCTCGGTATGCCGATATTCCCGAAACAGTCAATTTACGCCGGGCCTGGGTGAAGAGTCTGGCCAAACGAGGGCGCTGGTCGCAAGCCGATAGCATCATGATTCGCTTTCCGTCACTGCGATCTCGATTGCCGGATGTTGCCATGTTGATCCTGTGGCATACCGGGCAACAGAGTGCGGCGATGAATCTCTACTCAATGCGTTGGCAACATGGAAAAGCCGTTCAATTTTCTATGGTTGGACTGCATCAGGCCTGGTTACGAAAGGGCCATCCAAGCCGTATTGAGCGCTGGAACAGGATCGAAAAACTGGCGCGGCGTGGTCGCTGGAAGCGTATCAGACGCCTGGCCAAACCACTGCCACGGTCGCACAAGCAGTGGTTAAAATATTGGCGTTCGGTTCAGCGCCATCCCGATCAAGCGCTCAAACAGTGGCCCGCCAATATGACCGAGATGCAGGCAATCATGATTTTACAGGATGGCATCAAGCGCCTGTCCCGATCCGATCCGGAGAAAGCGTGGCAACGGCTGCAAGGCCTGAAACAGCGGCATCTGCTCACGGAACATCAAGCTGCGGCAATACGGAACATGGCGCGAGATACAGCCCTCAGAGCTGCCAGACGCCACATGTCGGATGCAGCGGCCTGGTTGGCCGGGCTTCCGGCCGCGATGCAGGACAAGGATACCCGCAGCTGGCGCGCGCGCCTCTATATTCTACAGCAGGATTGGAGAAATACGCTGGAAGCCATTGCCGCCATGCCGCAAGCGCAACAGCAACAGAGCCGTTGGGTCTACTGGTCGGCGCGTGCCGCAGAAGGGATTGGTGAACCCGAAGCGGCCCGTTTTCTGTTGACCAAACTGGCTAAAGACAGGGGATATTACAGCTTTCTCAGCGCTGAACATCTGGGTCAGCCATTAAGCTTTTCATCTTCCGGTCCGATAGGCTCGAATCAGGCAACAGATATTGATCCCATGCTAGCCTCTATCAAACAGATGCCTGCCATTCAGCGCGCTTACGAGTGGTTGCAATTGGGTAAGCGCAGCAAAGCTGCCCGTGAATGGCATCATGCGCTTTCAGGTGCCAGCCGGGCGCAATGGCAGGCTGCGGCAGTGCTGGCAGCTGGCTGGCACTGGCACGATCAGGTGATTCGCGCTGCCTTCAAGGCCGGTAAAACCGATGCCGTGCCGGATCGTTTTCCCATCGCATTCAGGAAATACGTGATAAAGGCAGCCGGCGAAACGGGGCTGAAGCCGGCCTCTATCTGGAGTATTATTCGGCAGGAATCCGCCTTTAATCAACAGGCTGTTTCTTATGTCGGCGCCAAAGGGTTGATGCAATTGATGCCGGCAACGGCGCGTAAAGTGGCTCGTAAACTGGGCATGGGCAAGGCAAAGCCAAAACTGTTCTCACCGGGCGTGAATATTCGGATCGGTTCCGCCTATCTGGCGGCCCAGAAGGCCCGTTTCGGAAACCTTGCGCTGGCGGCAGCAGCCTACAATGCCGGTCCATATCGGGTTTCAAAGTGGCTGCGACGCACGCCATTTGACGCGCCTGAGGCCTGGGTGGAAGCCATCCCGTTTAATGAAACGCGGCGCTATGTGCAGCAGGTGATGGCATTTGTGTCGGTGTATGAATGGCGGCAACATAAACCGGCCACCAGTCTGATTGCGCGACTGCATGAACAGTCGCAGAAAGTCAGCATGGTTGAGAGCCATGCATGGACGATTCGATAAGGCTGCAACTGTTCAGATGATTGGCTACAGGATATGGTTGCCGACTTTCAACGACCCGGAAGGAGAAAGCATATGAAACATACGATATTGTTTGCCCTGTTGGCGGCATTGGCGCTGAGCGCATGTCAGAATGAAAAAACGCCAGCAGCCCAGGTACCGGCTGAATCGGTCGCGACTGCATCTGATCAGGCTGCCCCATCGCCATCATCCCAATCAGAGGCGTTGCCGGTGAAAAGCACTGTTGCCGTGACCAAACCGGAGCCAGCGGATTCAGCTAACAGTATCCGCGCTGCGATGAAGCAGCTTGGTTCAGCTAAAGCATTTCCAACAGCGACGGTTCAACAGAGCGCTGACGCAGGCAAGCCTACAAAAACTGTGAGTGAAACAGTCAAAAATACTGTGCTTAAATCTGGATCCCAGGCCAAACGTGCTGCGGAGAAACCTGCTAAAGCTATCAGGACAGCGGTGAAGAAAGCACTCAAAACAGCACCCGCTGTGCCGGTAGCGGCCAAGCCTGCTGTTGCCGCGCCGACAGTTGTAGCCATGGTTGGCGATGCTTCCAGAGGCAAGCATATTGCGCGCAAGTGTCAGGCATGCCATAACTTTACCGCCAAAAAGAAAGTCGGGCCGGGTTTGAAAGGGGTGTTCGGACGCCGCGCCGGCATTATGCCGGATATGAGATACAGCAAGGCGCTGAAGGCCGGCGGCTGGGTCTGGAATGAGAAGAATTTGCACATGTGGGATTGCAATTCAAGAAAAGCGATCAAGGTGTTGAGCGGCAACCCTTCAGCCAAAACGAAAATGCCGCCGCAACATATTTGCGATGCCACCAAACTGGCTGATTTAACTGCATTTCTGAAGACGTTGTAAATTTCGATGTCCGCTTTGATGATGTCTGAACAAGCACATCGGGACGATGCTGTGGAGACGGAGGTGTTGATGTCGGCTGATCTCACCTGTCTGCCACTGCTGCACAGGGGCAAGGTGCGCGACATGTACGCCATTGATGATGATCATATGCTGATTGTCACCACGGATCGATTGTCGGCCTTCGATGTCATTTTGCCGACGCCGGTACCGGGCAAGGGCGCGGTGCTCAATGCCGTGGCCGATTTCTGGTTTCATAAATTGTCTCATATCGTCGCCAATCATCTGTCGGACATGCCGCTTGCAGATGCGATTCCCGATGCCGATGAGAGGCGGCGCGTGGCATCGCATGCCATTGTCGTCAAGCGCATGCAGCCGGTGCCGATCGAGGCGATTGTGCGCGGTTACCTGATTGGTTCAGGCTGGAAGGAGTATGCGAATTCTGGGTCGGTGTGCGGTATTGATTTACCGCCGGGTTTGCAACTGGCGGATCGGCTGCCTGAAGCGATCTTTACCCCTTCAACCAAAGCCGCTGCCGGAGAGCATGACAAGAACATCGACATGGCCGAGATGCGCGGGCTAATAGGAAACGACCTGGCTGAGCAGATTCGCGATGTCAGTTTGCGATTATATAAGGAAGCGGCGACCTATGCGCTGGAAAAAGGCATCATCATTGCTGATACCAAGTTTGAATTCGGACTGGATGATGAGGGCCATCTGACGCTGATTGATGAGGTGCTGACGCCCGATTCTTCCCGCTTCTGGCCTGTCGCCGAGTATCGACCGGGGATCAGCCCGCCAAGTTTCGACAAACAGATCGTCCGTGACTGGCTGGAAACGCTGGACTGGAATAAACAGCCGCCCGGCCCGGTTTTGCCGGATGCCATCCAGCAGAAAACCGCAGCCAAATACCGAGAAGCGCTGGAGCGATTGACCGGGTGTGGCTCATAAAAACAATAGTCAAAAACTTTTCACCACAGAGAGCACAGAGAGCACAGAGAAAGTCAAAAGAAGAAATCGGAAGGAGTGAGACTTGATTAGCACCTTCTATTTGTAGCCAGCGGAGTTTCTCTGAGTGGTGAGAAGCAACGATAAATATTTCTCTTGGTTTTACTTTGCGAAACTCTGCGTACTTTGCGGTTAAAGCTTGTTTGGTTTGGCTATGCTTTATTAGGAGTCGGTCGGACTTTGCAGGATCAGTTGTCGATTGCTGCGGATCATGGTTTGAATGGTTCTCACATAGGCCATGCCGCGTTCGGAATAGGATTTCAGCCCGACCGCCAGTCTTTGCGCATCCAGTGGTTTTCTCTGCACGCGCAAGCTGTGACGAATGGCGCGAAATTCGGCATAGGCGGTTGATCTGTTGATGTTGCGCAGGTAGGCGCGTACCGATTGCGTTGGGCTTGTAAAACGGCGAACTTCATGATGCGCGCCGCCGGCGCGCTGTTTCGGCACCAGCCCGCAGCCTTTCTGATAACACCACTGGCCGAAATAGTTATTTCCCTGCCGGGCAAAACGCGACTGGCCCCAGGCCGACTCATTGGCCGCCTGCGCCAGGGCCATTTCCAGCGGCACAATATCGACGCGATCCAGCAGTTGTCGCCACTGTTCATAACCGGGATGCGTGGCCATGCTGACGTTATAATCAGCAGCGATATGCTGTAGCCAGGACAGTTGATGTTGATCAAGTGCCGTTGTTTCCTTGAGGTGCATGAGCTGTTGACGCAGATGCAGGATCCGGTTGTTTTCAGATATCACGATCGGTTTCAGATAAGCAAAAAACTGCTGTTTTTTCTGGCTGGCCGAGGTTTTATGGGACGGCTTTAAAGGTTTCGGCACGATCACATATTGTGTTGACTCAGGCTGGTTTGAGAACTGGATGTTGGTCGAACAGGATGAGAACAGCAGGGCCAGCAGCCACAGGGATATTGTCAGAAGAATCCGGGTTTTCAGCGTGAGTTTAAGAGTCGGTCTTTGCATAGGCGCAAGGTTGTCGGCCGAGTTACAAACAATCCGTGATCAGCCCCACATAACCGGATGAACCGGACAAAGCGATCCATTACCGATACGATTGCGCCATGCGCGCATCGAATCACCCAGCCCGGCAAACCGCCTCATTTTATGATCTTGGCCCCGAACAGGTGTTGCAGGCGGTCGAGAGTGTCGGGTTTGCCTGCAATGGCCATCAGCTGGGACTGAATTCCTACGAAAACCGCGTGTATCAGATCGGCCTTGAGGATGATTCATCCATCGTTGCCAAATTTTATCGGCCCCGTCGCTGGAGCGATGCCGCCATTATCGAGGAGCATCAGTTCACGCTGGAGCTCGAAGCACTGGATATCCCTGTTGTACCGCCGCTGCTGATTGATGGTGACAGCCTGTTTCATTTCGGCACACACCGATTCAGCTTGTATCCGTTGAAAGCCGGTCGCGCGCCCGATCTGGAGAACAAGGCGCATCTGGAACAACTCGGGCGCTATATCGGACGCATCCATGCGCTGGGGGCCACTGCAGATTTTGAATACCGGCCTGCGCTGACTGTGCATACATTTGGCGATGATGCGTATGAATTTCTGATGGAACACGGCTTTATCCCGGTTGAACTTGAACGCGCCTACGAAAGGCTGGCTGAAGATCTGCTCGATACGGTTGAAGCGCGATTTCAGGCCGTCGATCCGCAACAGATTCGCCTGCATGGCGACGGCCACCCCGGCAATATTCTGTGGAAGCACAATGCGCCGTATATTCTGGATTTCGATGATGCTCGCATGGGGCCGGCGGTGCAGGATTTATGGATGTTTCTCTCCGGTGATCGCAACCAGATGATGGATACGCTGGATACGCTGCTCACCGCCTACAGGCAGTTTGACGATTTCGACTGCCGGGAGTTGTCCCTGATCGAGCCGTTACGCACGCTGCGCATCATGCACCACGCCGCCTGGCTGGCCGAGCGCTGGGATGACCCGGCCTTCAAGCGCGCTTTCCCGTGGTTCAACACCCAGCAATATTGGGAAGATCACATTCTCACCCTCAAGGAACAGCCCGCCGCCATGCAGGAAGAGCCGCTGCAATGGCAATAAAAGGTGTACTATTGAAACTGTAACGGTCTTTGCCCGCCCGTTGTAAGCAACCAAAACTGTGGTGTCGAATCATCATTGTGTTTTCCACACCTCCTGATATGCTGATGATGCGATGGAATACAGTTATATGAACGATACACTGGTAATGCTGGCTGCAACGGTGCTGGCTATACTGATGTGTCTGCGCATGAAACTATCTCCGATACTGGCTTATCTTGTTGTTGGAGTGGTAGTTGGTCCGTTCGGGCTCGGATTGGTCAGCGATGTCGAACATATCAGAACCTTTGCCGAGTTTGGTGTGGTGTTTCTGTTATTCTCCATCGGTTTGGAATTTTCCGTACCATTATTGATGCGCATGAAAGCTACCGTGCTGGGGCTCGGTAGCGCTCAGGTGTGTTTGACGGCAGCGCTATCAACAGGCATTGCGATATTGCTCGGTCTCAATGCAGAAAGCGCGCTGGTACTTGGCGGTGTTATTGCGATGTCGTCCACCGCACTGGTTACCAAGCAACTGGCTGACCAGGCCGAACTACATACGCGCCATGGCCGCAACAGCCTTGGTATTCTGCTGTTTCAGGATATGATGGTGGTGCCCTTTCTGATTCTGGTCGCCAGCTTGACCGGCACGACAAGCCAGATGTCGTTATTAACCGTTATCACTGCATTGGTCGAAGCCACTTTGGCGCTGCTGTTTATTTTTGTCTTCGGGCACTGGGTGCTCAAGCCTCTGTTTCGGGAAGTGGCCAGATTTCGTTCTGCCGAGCTGTTTAGCTTAACTGTTCTTCTGGTTGTGCTGTGTTCAGCCTGGATCACATACAGCATTGGATTATCCTTTGTACTCGGCTCATTCCTGGCCGGTGTGATGCTCAGCGAGACTGAATTCAGGCATCAGGTGGAATCGGAAATCCGCCCATTCAGAGATTTGTTATTGGGTCTGTTTTTTATCACAATCGGTATGATGCTCGATACTTCCGTTTTGCCCGCAATCTGGTTACAGGTGCTGGCCTTACTGCTATCGCTCATACTGCTCAAGTGCGTCATGATAGCCCTGTTTTGCCGTCTGGGCGGTTGGAACAACGCCGTATCGGTGCGCACCGGCTTGATTCTGGCACATAGCGGCGAATTTGGTTTTGCCATTCTGGTGATGGCCATGGCAGGCGGAATGCTGGAGCCGGATGTCGGGCAGGCTGTACTGGCAGCCATGCTGTTCAGTATGGTGTTAGCTCCCGTGATAATTCGCCATAATGAAAAAATTGCTGCCATGTTATTGCCACAACCTGTGCAGCACAACCGCCAGGAAATCAGGTACCGCACCATGGACGTACCAAGTGCCCTGAATCATCACGTTATCGTCTGTGGTTATGGCCGGGTTGGCCAGCATAGTATCGGGTTTCTGAGTCAGGAGGGTATCCCGTGCATAGCCATTGATCTGGATCCGGATCAGGTACAACGCGGCATGGCAGCAAAACATCAGGTATTCTATGGTGATGCCGGCAGCCTCTCCCTGTTACGCGAATGCGGTCTGAAATGTGCTTCGGCACTGGTGATTAGCACGATTGATTTTAACACAACCATGAAAATCATTGATCGGGTACGATCTGTCGATAACGAATTGCCTATTATTGTGCGCACCCGCAAGGAAATACATCTCTATCAGCTCTATCAGGCCGGTGCCACAGAAGTGATCGCAGATACTTTTGGCAGTGATCAGATGATTACGGCTGAGATGCTGGACCGTTTAGGGGTTCGGAGTTCAGGATTCTTGCTTACGCCTGCAAAAACAGCAGATACAGGTATGCGATAAAGCCAGCCAGCAGTAAGATACCCTCGAAGCGATTAATATTTCCCCGTTTCAGGCCGATGAGGGCAGGGCAGTCCATATCAGCAGCAGAATACCGATCAGAATTGCAGTAAGGGGGTGAACTATTACGGATGATTTTGAACGTTGTTTCATCTATCTATTTGCCAAATCTGTTTTTCATTCATAGTCCTGTGGGTGCGCATGTTCTTAAAATTCGTAACCCAGAATGAATTTCAGCTGGCCCTGATCGCTGTTTGAGGTGAGGCCGAAGAGGTAGCCGGCCTCATAGCTGAGGCCATTGCGCAGTTTGCCGATCAGTACCGGGCCTAACTGGTGGGATTGTTGGGACAGTGGCCTGGTATTGCCCAATTCACCGAATGATCCATATAACTCGATCGATGGTTGCATGAATCGTTTCCAGCGCCATTTGCTGCGCCATGCATAGCCGGCGCGTATTTTGTTGCTCGCATTGGTGCCCAGCTCTTTTTTCAGGATGAAATTGGCCGTATGTGTCCATGCACCATCCCCTTTCTCCAACAACAGTTTGAATTCAACCGCATCCGGTTGGTTTAAGGCGCGCTGCATCAGGGCATATTCGACATAGAGCCCTGCATCCAGCCACTGCTTACCCTGCTCAAACAGCTGATAAATATTTTCCCACTTGAAGGCGTGATAGGTGAAGGCCTTGCCCGGTTTTTTTCTGAAATCACCGTAAATGGCCGTCATCCAGTGATCTGTGACGCCATACTCCAGTTCGAGCTGGTGTCTGGCGCTACCATTTTTACCCGGATCGTTATCAACACTATAATCGAGCAGATACGCCAGTTCTACAGCCCCCTGCTCCACAATGGGTGAATATATTTTTTTCGCCTCTGCATCCGATGCCTGCATGACGATGACCAGACAGAACAGCAGCGCGACAATGCTGATACCTTTCACTTGAGTTAAACGGTTCATTATTTACTCCAATTTGCAAATGATAATCATTATCGTGATGATAAGTCAACAAGAATGATAATCGTTATCATAAAGCACCATGGGAGTGGAAGCGAAATATGAAAAACAGATGTCCGAAGCCGAGCGGAATGTATTAGGATATGCCGCATGGAAAATCGTATCGTCGAACTGGAAACCAAAATATCCTATCAGGATCACACTATTGCCCAATTAAACGAGGTGGTTACCAGTCAACAGCAACAAATTGATCAGTTGGAAAAGGCTGTGGAGCGGTTGCGTCAGCATCTGAAACAGTCCGGCAACCATGAAATTGCCCGCCCGGATGAGGAAGTACCGCCGCCGCATTATTGAAGCGCCGCCGCTACATGATTTAGAATTGTTCCCGTAGCAAACCAGCATGGCTATAGTTGGCGCATTATAAGAGTGGTGACTGATATGTCTGAAAAACCATGGGGCGGTCGTTTTGAATCCCCCACTGATGAATTTGTAGAAGCGTTTAATGCATCCACCGATGTGGATGCACGCATGTTTGCCGAGGATATCGCCGGTTCCAAAGCCCATGCCCGCATGTTGTGTGAACAGGGTATCCTGTCGCAACAGGATTTGAATGCCATTCTGCGCGGACTCGATGAGATCAGCGGCGAAATCAACAGCGGCGAGTTTGAATTTACCATTGCACTGGAAGATGTGCATATGAATATCGAAGCGCGTCTGACTGAAAAAATCGGCGATGCCGGCAAACGACTGCATACCGCCCGCTCCCGTAATGATCAGGTCACCACCGATACGCGGCTTTATTTGCGCCGCCGCACAGATGCCATGATTGAGCGTATTCGTGATTTGCAATCCGTACTGGTGGGGCTGGCTTCAGAACATGTCGATACGATCATGCCGGGCTTCACCCATCTGCAGACGGCGCAACCGGTGACGCTGGGGCATCATCTGCTGGCCTACGTGGAGATGTTTGAACGAGATGCAGGCCGCTTTCTAGATGCACGCAAGCGTATGAACCAATGCCCGCTCGGTTCGGCGGCACTGGCCGGCACCACCTTTCCGATCAATCGTCAGGCGACAGCGAACGCGCTAGGCTTCGATGCGCCGACGGCCAATTCCCTCGATGCCGTTTCTGATCGCGATTATATTATGGAGTTGCTGGCTGCTGCCTCGATTTGCGCCGTTCACCTCTCCCGTTTCTCCGAGGAGTTGATTTTGTGGATGAGCGCCCAGTTCGGTTTTATCGATCTGCCAGACGCATTCTGTACCGGCTCCTCCATCATGCCGCAGAAAAAGAATCCGGACATGCCGGAGTTGGTGCGCGGCAAGTCCGGTCGCATTATCGGCGGTCTGGTGGCGATTCTGACCACGGTCAAAGGTTTGCCGCTGGCATATAATAAAGATATGCAGGAAGATAAAACGGCGATTTTCGATGCCTATGATAATCTGGAGGGCAGCCTGCGCGTATTTGGCGATATGCTGCCCGGTATGCAGGTGAACAGGGAGGCCATGCACAAAGCGGCCTCCTCCGGTTTTGCCACGGCTACCGATCTGGCCGATGCGCTGGTGCGCGCCGGCGTGCCATTTCGTGAAGCGCATGCCATCGTGGGTAAATCGGTCTCCTTCTGTATTCACCGGCATATCGAATTGCATGAAATGGATACAGAGGCCTGCGCCGATATTGACCCCCTGCTGGACGTCGATATGGTGCGTGCGCTTTCTGTGGAAGCTTGCGTAGCGGCGCGTAATCATATTGGCGGCACTGCGCCTGCGCAGGTACGTCAACAAGTTGCAGAATGGCAAGACAGATTGGCATAACAGGTAACTAGTCAGTTACGAGAGGATACTAAGTAGTTGGCATAAGATAGGTAAACCGGAGAAAACATGATTTCGACATCTTTACAGCGCAGTGCGTGGTTATTTCTGTTGATGGCTGTCGCCCTGTTTGGTTGTGGTCGCAAGGAGATGCCACAGCCGCTCAGTGACAGTGCTGCAAAACCGCACATTGAGAATCTGAAATATGAAACGAATGGCACTGTCATGCGTCTGGATTTTGTGCTCAGGGGCAATCCTGCCGGCGTTGGCTATCAGATTGATCGAACCATGATCGACCCTTATTGTGAGTGTCCCGGATTCTGGCGTCGATATGTCGATATGGCTGCGATGCCCCGGCTGGTCAACAGTAAAACGAAAAAAATTCTGCAGTTAAGCAGCAGCGTGGGATATGTGTTTCGCATTCGTGCGGTCGATAAGGAAGGTAACTTTGGCCCCTGGAGCAAAATGATGCGTGTGCACGGTGTGGATCTGTTTCACAAGTGAGTCAAGGCGAGCAATTACATCAGGTACGACTGCAACAACTGGGCGCGTATCCGTTTGAGTGCCTGAAAACGCTGTTTGCAGGCCACACGCCCCATACGAACTTAACACCGATTGATGCTGGTGCCGGTGAGCCGCGTCTGCCGCTGCCGGCTTTTGTCGCCGATACAGTGGCTGCGAATCTGAATGGCCTTTCCAAATACCCGTCCACCATCGGTTCGCCCGACTTGCGGCAGGCCATCGCCGACTGGCTGCAACGGCGATACGACTTAAAACATGTCGATGCCGCCACGCAAGTGCTCTCGGCCAACGGCACCCGCGAAGCCCTGTTCGCCATTGCCCATGCCCTGATCAATCCGGAAGCGGCGCAAAAGCCCAATGTATTGATGCCCAATCCGATGTATCAGATTTATCTCGGTGCAGCGCTGACGGCTGGCGGTGAACCGGTTTTTTTACCATGTACGGCAGCCCATGGATTCGCACCAGATCTTGAGGCAGTTGAACCATCGATATGGCGTCATACGGCGCTGGTTTATGTCTGTTCGCCATCGAATCCGACCGGCTGGATTGCCGATGCCGATTATTTCACCCGCCTGCTGGAACTGGCCGATGAACACGATTTTTATATTGTCTCGGATGAATGTTATTCTGAAATTTACTGGCAGCATAAACCGGTCGGTTTGCTGCAAGTCGCAGAGTCATCGGGCAGGGCAGGGTTCAGTCGCTGTCTGGTGATGAACTCCCTGTCCAAGCGTTCGGCGTTGCCGGGCATGCGTTCAGGCCTGATTGCCGGCGATGCCGGCCTGATCAAACGCTTTACCAAACTACGCAGCTATACCGGCCCGGGCACACCCTTGCCCCTGCAAGCTGTTGCCGCTGCGGCATGGTCGGATGAAACGCATGTGCGGCAACACCTGGAGATTTATCGCGCCAGCCTGAAAGCATTTTTCGATTGCTATGACAACGCATCGGAGGACATTACTATTCCCGCGGGCTCGTTTTTTGTCTGGCTACCGGTTGCAGATGATGAGGCGTTTGCAGTCGCGGCCTTTGAGCAACAGGCCGTAACGATTCTGCCCGGCTCCTATCTGGCGGCTGAAGATGCGCATGGCGTCAACCCCGGTGCTGGCTTCATACGTGCCGCGCTGGTGGACGGGCCGGAATGTGCTGCAGAGCTTGCACGCAGACTGCGTGCCGTCAGGATTTAGCCATGCAGATACCGACCAATGTGGAGCATACACTGAAGCAGATGGCAGGCAGCGGTGAAACGCTGAACTGTTATATTTATGATACCACGGCCATGCGCGAAAAAATTGCCAGCCTGGCTGCGATGATGCCCGCCGGCGTGGAAATTTTTTATGCCATGAAGGCCAATCCGCATGCCGCTTTTTTAGGCGCTGCACTTGAGGGTGGTGCACGCGGCATCGAAATCGCCAGCTTGGGCGAGGCTGAAAAGGCGGTGGCCACCGGGTTTGCTCCTGATCAGTTCATATACACCGGCCCCGGAAAATCGCCGGAAGAACTGAGATGGGCGATTGAGAATGGCATTCGCACCGTGCATATCGAATCGTTGACCGAAGCACACAGGCTGAATGCTATCGCTGCGGCCAGAGGCGTATATCAGGATGTGCTTCTCCGCATCAATGCCAATTTCGATATTCATGAAGCGCAAACTACATTTTCCGGCGGCTCGAAAAAATTCGGCGTCGATGAAGAGCAACTGGACTCCGTGCTGCCTCAGATTCTGGCGCTTACACATCTGAATTTTCGCGGCCTGCATGTCTATGCCGCCTCCGGCGTACTCAATGTGGACGACCTGCTGAAAAATTGTGATCTGGTGTTCGGTATGGCGCAGTATATTGAACGCGAATATGCTGGTGCACGCTGCGATACCATTGATTTTGGCGGTGGATTCGGCGTCGATTATCTGGAAAGCGGCCGCGATTTCGATCCGCAGGCCTATGCAGACGGATTGAGAGCACTGATTGGCCGATACAGTTTTGAAGGGCGCACATTCTTCCTGGAGCTCGGCCGTTATCTGGCCGCCGATTCCGGCTGGTTCTGCACCGAGATTCTCGATATCAAGGAATCGCGCGGCAAAAAACAGGTGATCTGCGCCGGCGGCATCAACCATTTTCGCCGTCCGGCGGCGCTCGCCATCAATCACCCGCTGGCGATCGTGCACATGCACAGGGCAAAGCTGTTTGACGCTCAGCTATCGGTTCGGGGTGAATCGGTCTATTTCGGCGGCCCGCTCTGCACCGGCGCCGACAAACTAGCCAACGATGTGGCCATTGATGCCGCTGACATTGGCGATATTGCCGTCTTCGGTCTGGCCGGCGCTTATGGACTGAGTATGTCCAACCTCGAATTCCTCAGCCATGAACGGCCGGACGAGGTTGTACTTGGTTGAAAGTTCTAATCGGTGTTCATTCGTGTAATCAGTGGCTAGGATTAGGTTTTCAAATTTGGTTTTGGTTCTGGGGGTATGAATGAATCATTTACAGAAAACGATTGAAAGCGCCTGGGATGCTCGCAGCGAATGGGATTTTCACTCGGCCCATGCAGAAACCCGTGATGCTGTCGAACATACCATTCAGTTGCTCGATGACGGCGGTGTACGGGTGGCGGAAAAAGACGCGGATGGCAACTGGGTGACGCAGGAGTGGCTGAAAAAAGCCGTGTTGCTCTATTTCAAGTTGCACGACAATCAGGTGATCAGCGCCGGGGATACCAATTACTATGACAAGGTGCCGCAAAAATTCGCCAACTGGGGCGAGGATATGTTCCGCAAGGGCGGTATGCGCGTAGTGCCGCCGGCTACAGTGCGCAAAGGCGCTTTTATCGCGCCGAAAGTGGTATTGATGCCATCGTATGTGAATATCGGCGCCTATGTCGATGAGGGCACAATGGTCGATACCTGGAGCACGGTCGGCTCCTGCGCCCAGATCGGTAAAAATGTCCATCTCTCCGGCGGCGTCGGCATCGGTGGCGTGCTGGAGCCGCTGCAGGCCACTCCCACGGTCATCGAGGATAACTGCTTTATCGGGGCGCGCTCGGAAATTGTTGAGGGTGTTATTGTGCGCGAAGGCGCGGTGATTTCGATGGGTGTCTATATCGGCCAGTCAACGCGTATTTTTGACCGTGAAACCGGAGAAACGCATTACGGTGAAGTGCCGGCCTATTCGGTTGTGGTGTCTGGATCGATGCCGGGAAAATCCGGTGGACCGAATTTATACTGTGCCGTCATTGTCAAAAAGGTGGATGCGCAGACGCGCTCCAAAACAGCGATCACAGAGTTGTTACGCGCGTAACAAGGAACCAACAAGGGGGCTGATGTGCCATTAAGCAAGCTGGAAACAGGTATAGAAATCAATCGTCCGATTGCAGAGGTCATCGCTTTTGTCGATGACAACAGCAATGACGCCATGTGGCAGACATCGGTGCTGGAGTCTGAAAAGACCAGTGACGGGCCTGTCGGCGTCGGCACTACATATCATATGAAGGAAAAATTTCTTGGTCGTGTTATTGAACAGGAATGGGAAGTAACCGAGCGCAACGGCGATGGCAGCGCCTGGGCAGCAAAGAGCAAGTCCGGCCCGTTTCAGATGGAAGCAACCATGACGTTTGAGACGTGTGGTGATGGTACACGGGTCAAGCGTACGCTGAGTATTGATGTGGGCCGTTTCTTCAAATTGACTTCACCGGTCGTCGGCCATATCGCCAAGCGGGAACTGGAAATGGACTTCGCCAATCTCAAGGAACTGATGGAAGCAGGTGCATAATTCATGGCCTGGTTCGGATCATGATAAAAGCTGATGTAACAATCACATCAGCTGTAACAAACTGTGAGTATTCAGTAAGATGGCGTGATATCTAACGAAAGCCTTTTGGAGGTGCGGCTTTAGCCGTGCCCTCCTGTGATGCTTGCGCGACTGAAGTCGCACCTC
>JALUWF010000014.1 GCA_027019785.1 Mariprofundus sp.
CCTGCCGTGTGAAGGCAGTGCTCTCCCACTGAGCTAATCGCCCGTATAGATGGTTGAAAAACTATTTTCCCCAACATTTCCACGGTGTTTTCATTTGGCTAACGGACTTATAATCGTTGGCCTGATGCGCGTCTAGGGACGCTAATTTTCTGTGGCGCATCTTACACAGAATGAATCTGCGAACAAGATGCAGGATATGAATAGTTCAGTTCAATGTCAGTCATGAATAGAGCGACTCCAGAATCTCGCCATACTGTTCATATACCTTGCGACGTTTTATTTTCATGGTCGGGGTCAGTAAGCCGGAGTCGATGCTAAACGGTTGATGCAACAGATGGATACGCCGCACCTGCTCGAAGGGGTTGAGCGGTTTGAGAATATTGTTGATACGGGTCTGCAGGTGTTTTTTGAGAATGGCTGAATCACACAGGTTATCCCAGTCGGCTTCCGGTAACCCCTGCTCGGCGGCCCAGTCGGCACATGCCTCCTTGTTTGGCACAATCAAGGCGACCAGATAGGGCTTCTGGTCGCCATAGACCACGGCCTGATCAATATTCTCATCAATAATCAGCATGCCTTCAATGCGTTGGGGGGCGATATTTTCGCCGCCGGAGTTGACAATAATATCCTTTTTACGATCGGTAATGCGCAGATAGCCATCCTGATCAACTTCACCAATATCACCGGTGTGCAGCCAGCCATCAATCACCGCCGCTTTGGTGGCTTTGCGGTTTTTCCAGTAGCCGGGCATGATATTGGCGCCACGCGCCAGAATCTCCCCGTCATCTGCAATTTTGATCTCCACCCCCGTTGCCGCTTTTCCTACAGAGCCGGGACGCCTGTCATACATGGGATTCACGCTCAGTAGCGGCGCGGACTCACTGAGCCCATACCCCTCGACGATGGGTAGCCCGAGCGCTTCAAAGAAGCCGGCGATTTCCGGACTCAACGGTGCACCGCCGGATATCATGGCACGCATGCGACCGCCGAAGCGGGCTCTCACTTTTTGACCAACCAGCTTGTCCAGCAGAGGCAATAGCAGTGTTGCCATCATGCCGCCACTCGAACTGCCCGACATGTTGAGATAGAGATAGAACAGTTTCTGGCTGAGTACCGATTGTTTGCCGACCTGCGCCAGTATTCGGCTACGAACAACCTCCAGCATGCGCGGCACGGCAATCATCAGCGTCGGTTTCGCTTCGACCATATTTTTAGCCACCGTATCCGGCCGTTGGGCGAAAGCCACCGACAGACCGAAGGAGTAGGGTAAAAAATGGCTGCCGGTGCGTTCCAGCGCATGTGCCAGAGGCAGAAATGAGAGCATGCGGTCGCCGTCGACGCCGGCATTCAGATCCAGGGCGGCAGGCACGGCCTCCAGATTGGCGATGATATTGCCATGTGTCAGCATCACGCCTTTGGGATTGGCCGTGGTGCCGGATGTATAAACCAGTGTCGCCAGCGTATCACGCCCGACTTTGGCCAGCCGCCTTTCCAGTTTCTGTTGATCTGGCTGGCACGATTCCAGCGATAGCAGTGACGCCACCTGATCATAGCTGGCGCTGTTTTCTATGGCATAGATATGCTTCAAGTGGGGGCAATCCCTGGCGGCAATCAATAGATCCCGCAACAGCTTGCCACCCGATGTCACCACGGCAACAGCGCCCGCATCGTGTAATACATAACGCATATCCTTGGGTCGATATGAGCAGTACAGCGGCACGGTAACGGCGCCGATCGATAAAATGGCATAATCAACCACAGCCCATTCGGGGCGATTTTCCAGCAGCAGGCCAACCCGATCGCCGATTTTGATACCCGCTTTCATCAGCCCGGCAGCCATATGGTGAATACGCATCACCAGTTGCGCATAGGTGATCGGCAGGTATGTATCATCCTGTCGCTGCCACTGGGCCGGCTGCGCTGCATGCAGCGTAGCAGTTCGGAACAGCGCTTCCGGCAGGCTGCTTACATCATGAATGGTGGATGTATCAATTGGCATGCGGATTAAAATGCTGTGGGTAGCGGTACAAGGAGACACCTCTCAATAGTTCAGGTTGACTGAGCATAGCCAGCTTCCGGATAACTGCAAGCGCCGTGGTTGATGATGGGCCATGTTTGATGGAACAAATGCAACAGACGAATTGTACGCATCCGCGCTGCACAGGCGCGATGTGCGGCCTGAAATTCGCAACAGACAGGGAAAAAAGCTACACTCCCCCCCACTTTGAGCAGAAAAGGCAGGATTAGTAATGGCGCAGACATTATTTGATAAGGTGTGGGAACAACATATCGTCAGGCAGAACGACGATGGTTCGGTGTTGCTCTATATTGATCGCCACCTGGTCCATGAAGTGACCAGCCCGCAGGCATTTGAAGGATTAAGGCTGGCCGGACGCAAGCCGTGGCATGTGAGTGCGGCTGTGGCTACGCCCGATCACAATGTCCCAACTACAAATCGCGACAAAGGCATTACCGATCCTGTATCACGTACGCAGGTGGAGGCGCTGGATAGCAATTGCGCCGAGTTCGGTATCACCGAGTTTGGGCTGGATGATATCCGGCAGGGCGTGGTGCATGTGATGGGGCCGGAGCAGGGGCTGATTTTGCCGGGTATGACAGTGGTATGCGGTGATTCACACACCTCGACGCATGGCGCATTCGGCTCCATTGCCATGGGGATTGGCACCTCCGAGGTGGAGCATGTGCTGGCCACCCAGTGTCTGATTCAGAAAAAACCGAAGGTGATGCGGATCAATGTCGAAGGGGACTTGTCGAGCGGCATTACCGGCAAGGATATCGCCCTGTATATTATCGGTAAAATAGGTACGGCCGGCGGCACCGGTTACGCGCTTGAGTTTGCCGGTGCAGCCATTCGCTCGCTGTCGATGGAGGCTCGCATGAGCCTGTGCAATATGGCTATCGAGGCGGGCGCACGATGTGGCATGGTGGCCGTTGATGATATGACTATCGATTATGTCAAAGCGCGCCCCTATGCGCCGCGAGGCGAGTTATGGGAGAGGGCGGTGGCGGCATGGACTGAATTACATTCCGATGCCGATGCTGTTTTCGATAAGGAGCTGACATTTCATGCCGCCGATATAGCTCCGCAGGTCAGCTGGGGTACGAGTCCCGAAATGGAGCTGCCGATCACCGCATCGGTGCCGAATCCGGATGACGCCAGAGACGAGGTACAGCGTGAAGGGTGGCAGCGAGCACTGGCCTATATGGATTTGCGGGCAGGGATGCCACTACAGCAGATCACCATCGACAAGGTCTTTATCGGTTCCTGCACTAATGGTCGTATTGAGGATTTTCGGGCCGCTGCTGCGATGGTGAAGGGCCGGCGGGTGGCGGACAATGTGAAGCTGGCGCTGGCCGTACCGGGCTCCGGTCTGGTCAAACAGCAGGCCGAAGCCGAAGGCCTGGATGTCATTTTTCATGAGGCCGGTTTTGAATGGCGCGAGCCGGGCTGTTCCATGTGTCTGGCCATGAATGCGGATCGGCTGGAACCGGGCGAGCGTTGCGCCTCTACGTCGAACCGGAATTTTGAAGGTCGTCAGGGCATGGGCGGACGTACGCATCTGGTCAGCCCTGCCATGGCGGCGGCGGCGGCCATCGCCGGCCACTTTGTAGATATCAGGAGTTGGGGCAATGACAGTGGCGAGTGACGAGTCAGGCAAAACCTCAGCCCTCAGTTCTCAGACTTCAGTCCCAACCTGGCATAGCCGGAACCCAACAGGAAAATCTTGAACCACAGAGGACACAGAGAGCACAGAGAAGGTCAAAATCTTTATGTTTTGGTTTTCTCTGCTTTTCCTCTGTGCTCTCTGTGTACTCTGTGGTGGATGCTTTTGATTTTATGATTTTTATTTCTTGTACATTTTGCACGAGATATTTTTGGTAGGGAACTAACACCTCACAGGAGAAAAACATGCAAGCATTTACGAAATTGAAAGGATTGGTTGCGCCGATGGATCGGGCCAATGTCGATACCGATGCCATTATTCCCAAGCAGTTTCTGAAGAGTATCAAACGTACCGGTTATGGCCCATTCCTGTTCGATGAATGGCGCTATGAGGATTGCGGTGAGCCGGGGATGGATTGTACGAATCGTCCGCTACGGGCCGATTTCGTGCTCAATCAACCGCGCTACCGGGGCGCGCAGATTCTGCTGGCGCGTGAGAACTTCGGTTGCGGTTCCTCCCGCGAGCATGCGCCGTGGGCCATTCTGGATTACGGTTTTTCCTGTGTGATCGCCCCGAGCTTTGCCGATATCTTTTACAATAACTGTTTCAAGAACGGTATCCTGCCGATTGTGCTGGATGACAAGATCGTGGACCAGTTGTTTGCCGATTGCTTGAAGCGCCAAGGTTACAGTCTTGAAATCGACCTGGAATCCCAGACTGTTTGTATGCCGTCCGGACAATCCGTTGCTTTTGAGGTGGATGCATTTCGCAAGCACTGTTTACTCAACGGGCTGGATGATATCGCCTTGACGCTGGCACAAGCTGATGCCATCAGGGCATTTGAAGACCAGCGTAACGACACCTCCCCCTGGCTTTCCTGATGGTTGATTCGGCCCCCTTTTGCTTGTGTATCGTTAATGACTGACATGCACCCCATACTGCTGCTGGTTGATGAACAGCAGCTTGTCCACAAGGGCGTGCGCAAGATGCTGGCGGAAGCGCCGGAAATCGAAATTCACGATTGTTATGAAGGCGCAAAAGCAGTCGCAGCCGCCGAACACCTGGGGCCGACGGTCATTCTGCAGGATATCAATATGCCGGATATCAATGGTCTGGATCTGCTGGCTGAATATCGTCGGCACCCGGCCATTGCCGATGTGCCGGTGATTATGCTTTCCGGCACCAGCGCCGCCGAGGTGAAAGCGGAGGCATTCCAGCGCGGCGCTGATGATTATATCGTTAAAATGCCGCATCCCATTGAACTGATTGCGCGCCTTCGCCATCACAGCCGCGCCTATGTTGAACATCTGGAACGCGAGGATGCGATCAAAGCGCTGCAACGAGAAAAGAAAAAGTTGGCTGCGGCCAATCTGGAACTGGAACGCTTATCGTCGCTGGATGGGCTAACCGGCATCGCCAATCGCCGCTATTTTGATACTGTGTTTGATCGTGAATGGCGGCGTGCCATGCGTGAAACCGAACCGTTATCGCTGATCATGTGCGATGTGGATTATTTCAAGTTGTATAACGACAGTTACGGACATCAGCCGGGCGATGAATGTCTGAAGCTGGTCGCATCCAGTCTTGCCAGCGCCATGCAGCGCCCTACCGATCTGGTCGCCCGTTACGGCGGAGAGGAGTTTGTTGTGCTGCTGCCCAACACCCATGCGCGCGGCGCCATCAAGATTGCCGAGCGCGTGCGCCAGGCTGTGCTCGATTTGCAGCTGCCGCATGAAAATTCCGCCGTACATGACTGTGTCACCATCAGTATGGGGGCGGCGACTGTGGCCCCGATGATCAAACACCAGATCGGAGAGCTGTTGCTGTCGGCGGACAGAGCGTTGTACTCAGCCAAGGAGGCGGGGCGTAACCAGGTGATCTGTGCAGGCATCTGACTGTAATGGCTTGTCCTGCAGCAAGAACATACAGGCCATGATGGGCCTGGCGTGATCAGGCCAGCGGACTACTTGGTCGCTGCCACGGGATGCTATCCCGTGACTCGATAGCCACACGCATCACTAGGCCCAGTGCGCCCAGCATGGTCACCAGCGCTGAGCCGCCATAACTGATAAATGGCAACGGCAGGCCTACAACCGGAAACAGGCCGGACACCATGCCAATATTAACAGTGATATAGAGGGTGAAAATAGCGGCTACTCCGATGCAGAGCATGGAACCGAAACGATTGTGAGCCCGATGCCCGATGATCAGGATACGATAAATGAGCAGTGCATAAAGCGCCAACAACAGTGTCACGGCGATAAATCCACCCTCTTCAGCCAGTACGGAAAAGATAAAGTCGGTATGTTGCTCGGGTAAAAAATGCAACCGATCCTGTGTGCCCTGTAAAAATCCCTTGCCCAACAGGCCGCCTGAACCAATGGCAATGGTCGACTGAATCACATGGTAACCGGCGCCAAGCGGATCGGACTGCGGATCGAGCAGGGTGAGTACGCGCTGCTTCTGATAATGGTGCATGAAATGCCACAGTACAGGCAGCGATGCGATGGCTGCGGATGCGGCCAGTGCAAGCAGCCGCCAGGGTAGTCCGGCCGCTATAATCATGGCGGTAGCAGCGAACAGCAATACCAGTGTGGTGCCCAGGTCCGGTTGAATCACAATCAGGCCGGCCGGTATAGCGGCCAGCAACAATGGCGCGATGATCTCCACGCTGCCTCTGGCTTCGCGGCTGGCAAACCAGTTGGCCAGTACGAACACCAGTGCCCATTTCATGATTTCAGAGGGTTGAATATTAGCAATACCCAGATCAAGCCATCGGCGCGCGCCCATATGCACATCGCCTATCAGCGGCACGAGCATAAGTAGCAGCAGGACAATGCCATATATGGGCCAGCAGGCCAGCCCCAGAATTCTCAGCGGTGTCAGACACAGGGTTAGAAAGACCACCATGCCGATACCCCAGTAGACCGCCTGTTTATACCATAATCCGGTATCACCCTGGTGTACGGCGGCGTAGAGCACCAGCATGCCGAGCGCAGCCAGACAAAGCAGCCCGGCCAGCAATAACCAGTCCAGTGAATGCAATATGCGAGACATCAGTGCGCCGCCATCGCTACCTGCTTTCTGGCCATGGCATTAATGACAGCGGCGGCGACGGGGCCAGCAGCGCTGCCGCCATGGCCGCCGTGTTCGATAAATACGGCAATGGCGATTTGTGGTTTTTTGTACGGCGCATAGCCCATGAACCATGCATGATCCTTGTTGCGCCTGAGCAGGTCAGTCTTACTGATTTTTTTGTTGTCGTGCTGGGACATTTTAACGACCTGGGCAGTGCCTGTTTTGCCGGCAGCCGCCCATGCCGCATGCGACAGCACCCGGCGCGCCGTGCCGTGCGGTTCGGTGACCACTCCTCGCATCGCCTGTTGAATTTTGTGCAAATCTTGCGGACGGATATCCACATGATGCAGAATATCAGCGGGTTGATTGGCCAGAATTTGCGGTTTGAGGATATCGCCGCCGTTGGCAATGGCAGCGGCCAGCCGGGCCATTTGCAACGGCGTGACGGTCAAAGCGCCCTGTCCGATGGCAGTAATCATGGTTTCACCGCGAAACCATTTTTTTCGTTTGGTCTGGCTGTCTTTAATGGCGGCCATCATATAGGGGCGATGGGTCGGGATAATGCCGCGCGCTTCCGGCGGCAGGTCGATGCGGGTTTTTTCACCCAGTCCCCATTCATGCGCTTCATCGGAGATGGCTGCCATGCCGAGCTGGTCGCCCAGTTTATAAAAATAGACATCGCAGGATTGCACCAGCGCTGAATGCAGCGTCATCCTGCCGTGTCCGCTGCGTTTCCAGCAGCGTAGTCTGCGGTCAGCGAATTGCAGGTAGCCGGGACAAAACGTATGGCCCCTGGCCAGACGTGCGCCGTGTTGCAGTCCGGCCATGGCTGTGACCAGTTTGAACGTCGAGGCAGGGGGGTAGGCGGCTTGCGTGGCTCGGTTGAGTAACGGTTTTTCCGGATTGTCCAGCCACGCCTGCCACTGTTGGGATTCCAGGCCGGTAATGAATAGATTGGTGTTATAGCCGGGCTTGCTCAGCATGGCAATGATAGCGCCTGTATGCACATCCATCACCACGACAGCGCCGGTGCGGTTTCCCACCGCATCGGATGCGGCCTGTTGTACATCGACATCCAGTGCAAGCTGAATCTGCTTTCCCATGATCGGCGCAGTGCGCTGGAGCACGGCCACGCGCCGGCCACGGGAGTCGACCTCTTCGCGCTGGTATCCGGGATGGCCATGCAAGATGGATTCAAATGATCGCTCTACGCCGGTGCGACCAATGAATTCTGTGGGCAGGTAACCGGCATCAATATCATGCTCTCTGGACAGAGACAGGTAACCGATCAGGTGGGATGTCAGTTCGCCGTAAGGGTACTGGCGAAAACTGCCTGCTGTCACATCCACGCCGGGCAGGTGATGAAGCCTGGCCGCCAACGGCGCCACCTGATTCCAGTGCAGCTTATCATCCACCAGTACGGGGCGATCCGGTCGCCGCGCCCGCAGAATGCGTTTACGAATCCTTGCCCGCTTGGCCGGCGACCATGCTAACATCGCGGCTAGTACATCCAGTATCTGATCGGGATGCCCAATGCGTTCCGGAATCAGCGATACGCGGTAGGCAATACGGTTAATCGCCAGCTTTTTTCCGTGAGCATCTGTAATTTCACCGCGAACAGGCAATAGCGGTACCAGATTGAGCCGGTTCTGCTCCGATTGCAGCATATATTTTTCATGATCAAACCATTGCAAACGCATGATCTGGAATAGCAGCAGCCCCAGCAGTAACGGCACTGTCGCATACAAAATGAACATGCGCACATCGAAGCGCTGCCGAATCTCAAACAGTTTGTTGTGCATATTGCCTTGTCAGCAAGTGCCAGATCGGAATGCACAGGCACAGGGTCAGCAGGCAGGCTGACACGCTCCACCCCGGCCATAGCAGTCCGAGTACGACCGTCAGCATCAGCATCAGCCGTTGCGGCAGTCCGGCGCCGAGATGTTGATCCAGATAGATCATGCCCAGCGGTAATATCCCCATGATGATGGAATTGATGTTAAACGAACCGTAGAAGATCACATCATGCATTAGCACAGCGGGCAGAACCCAAACCCAGTTGCGGCGATGCGCCAACAGGCTGGCCAACAGCAGAGCCAGCGCCCAGTCCGGTTGCATCAGTACGCCAGCAAATGCCAGGTTGAGGCTGATGCCGAGCACAGCAAGCAGTAGCATGGCGATGGCGATCATGGTGTATCGTGCAGTTGCGATGCGACAGCCAGCCAGTTATCCCGCTGCCAGTGGGCAACCGGTTCGGCTTCAATACGTACAAACAGTTGCCCCGGAATCGGCTGAATGTTGATTATGCGCGCCACAGCAATACCGGGTGGAAAGAGCCCGCCCGCACCGCTGGTGTAGAGGATCTGGCCAGTTTGGGGGGCTTGCTTTAACGGCACGAATTCAACCGACAGGCTTTCACCCTGGCCGCGTGAAATGGCTGCCAGCGTTGTACCCGGAATGGTGACGGGTACGGCCAGCGAGGCATCGAAAATGGTTCGAACAGTGGCATGGTTGTTTGATGTGCTATCCACCACGCCGACCAGTCCTTCGCTGGATACAATGACATCATCGATTGAGACATCATCCACCTGCAGAATCAATCGCTGACTCATCATGTCCGGGCTGCGCCCCCGAACTTTGGCCGCATGCCAGCGGTAACCGGGCATGGTCGATATTTCAAGGATTTTTCTCAGTTGGCGGTTTTCTTCACGGAGGCTGCTGGCCTCCTGAATCAGGGCGGCCTGCTGTTGGAATTTTTTTTCAACGGAGAGATATTTTTGATGCAGATCTTGCTGATCAGTCAACCACAGCTCTGCCGACTGCCACCACTGCACTGGCGCATGCAGCGTTTCCAGCGCCGGCCACATGGCTAGCATGGCAGCCGAACCAGCCGCCATACGAGCTACTGAATAGAGGCAGATAAGCAATATGGCGGCGATCAACCACAATCGGTAGCGGCGGAGGTTCATGTTCATAACAGAGCCTTCATGGATGGAAGGGAGAAGATTGCATGGATGGGTTGTTTACGGATGCATCCGGGGTGATCACGCTCCGAACCAGCACGTTAGGAGTCGTCACTCTTCGAAAAGAACGCCCCGCATACGATCCAGTTCTTCGAGCACGCGGCCACTGCCCAAGACCACGCAGTCCAGCGGGTTTTCAGCTACGGTGACCGGCAACCCTGTCTCCTCGCGCAACAGTTGATCCAGCCCGACCAGCAGTGCACCGCCGCCGGTTAAAACGATGCCTTTATCGACAATATCGGCGGCCAGTTCAGGTGGCGTCCGCTCCAGACATACCTTGACGCCTTCAATGATGGCGTTCACCGATTCAGTCAGGGCTTCGAGAATCTCCGAATCATCCAGTAACAGATTTTTCGGCACGCCGTTGATCAGATCGCGCCCCTTGACCTCCATCTCGCGCCGGTTCTCCTGCGGGAAGGCGCTGCCCAGATTCACCTTGATCCTCTCGGCAGTCGGGGCGCCGACCAGCAGGCTATATTTGCGGCGCAGATGATTGATGATGGATTCATCCATTTTGTCGCCGCCGACACGCACCGAACGAGAATAGACAATGCCGCCGTAAGATATCACGGCTATTTCACTGGTGCCGCCACCGATATCAACCACCATCGAACCTGAGGCTTCCGTGACAGGCAGATCAGCCCCGATCGCCGCCGCCATCGGCTCTTCAATCAGATAGACTTCGCGGGCACCCGCCGACAGGGCGGATTCCCGAATGGCGCGGCGTTCCACCGGCGTAGAGCCGTAGGGTACGCAGATCACGATGCGTGGGTGAATGCCCCAGGTGCGATCATGCACCTTGCGGATAAACTGCTTGAGCATCTCTTCAGTCACCACGAAATCGGCAATGACGCCATCCTTGAGCGGACGAATCGCCTGGATGCTGTCCGGGGTACGCCCCAGCATGCGTTTGGCATCTCCGCCGACTGCCAGCACGCGGCGGTGATGCTTGCCGCCGCCGGTATGGATAGCCACGACGGATGGTTCATTGAGCACAATGCCTTCGCCACGCACATAAATCAGCGTGTTGGCTGTGCCAAGGTCAATGGAAATATCGCGGGAAAACAACCCGAATAAACGATTCAGCATAAAAAACCCGCCTCCGGAAAGCTAGGTCGGCGAAGCTAGTGGCAGAACCCTGGCAGGTAAAGGAACAAGAGTGTCATATGACTGATGCGACATGGTGGAGCGTTGTGGTCACGTCTTGTGAGTAAAGGGCACGATTAATCACCAATGATGTGAAAAAACACATGCCGGTTTTTTGCATGGGAATGATGATCGTTCGCTGAATCTGTTTCACGGGCACATCTCGTGATTGAACGTGGCCCAAACCGGCGCATGATCGCTGGGACGCTCAAGAGCACGATAATCAGTTGCCACGCCCGACGCAAGCGGTTGCATGGCCGGCGTGGTCAGAATATGGTCAATGCGGATGCCCCACTGACGTCGGAAGGCATTCATGCGATAATCCCACCAGCTGTATATCTGCTCATTCGGATGGGTGAAGCGGACAGCGTCGATGAGCCCCGATCCTTGCGATTCGCTATCCAGCAGTGCGTGAAACCATTCGCGCTCGGCCGGCGAACACATGATTTTCCCTCGCCAGCGATCGGGATCGTGGACATCCTGATCGGCAGGTGCGATATTAAAATCACCCAGCACCACCAGCCTGTCATGAGCTGCCAGTTCTGTCTCCAGATAGTTGCGAAAAGCATGCAGCCAACGGAATTTGTAGGCGTACTTTTCCGATCCTACTACTTGTCCGTTAGGGATATAGACATTAACGATGCGTATGGAATCAATACTCGCGGTCAGCAGGCGTCGTTGCGGGTCATCCATATCAGGCAGGTCGGTTATGACATCTGCTGCCTGCCGGCGGCTTAATATGGCGACGCCGTTATATGTTTTCTGACCGGCGAAGGTGGCATGATAACCGGCTGCCTGAATCGTCTCGATGGGGAAATTGCTGTCCGTGACCTTGGTCTCCTGAAGGGCGATCACATCGGGCCTCTCCTGCTCAAGCAAGGTGAGCACATGGGGCAGACGAACATTCAGGGAGTTGACATTCCAGCATGCGATTTTCATCACCGCATGATGACCGGCTACGGCATTCCTCTCAAGTGCTTACCAATACCGAGCATGGAGCGTGTGCAACAACACGTTCCGTGGTTGAGCCCATCAGGATATGCTGAACTACGCCCTTTTCACCATGGCGGCCAATCACGATCAAATCGGCAGGCAGTGATTTGGAAAACTGGCAAATCGTGCGCGATGGATCACCCACCGATTCTTTCAGGTGGACGATAATTTCAAAATTAAACTGTTCAATCTGGGTTTTCAGGCGGCGCATGGCGCCTTTATGCATAGCGCTGTTGACCTCCTCCAGCGGGGGAATAGAAATCATATCTGTTTCAAAATAGAGTGATGGTTCTATCACATGCAGCAAGTGAATTTCGGCATCAGATTGGCTGGCCAGTTCGCCAGCGCAACGGATTGCTGCCGTGGATGCTTCGGAACAGTCCGAGGTGACCAGAATTTTTTTGTATTTGATCATATGTGCCTCCCTTCAGGCTCCGTAAAACATCTTACGCAGTTGGCTTGATCCGTGCGATGATATTGTGCCCCTGCCGCTGGTGCAGAATCACAGCCAGCACATGCGCGCCCAGCAGTGCTTCGAGTCCACCGACAACGACTTCATGGGTCGATGCGATCAGCTCAATGATGTCGGTCTGCGGCGCAGTCCTGCTCCAGCCGAAAAACAGTATGGTGCCGGTTGCGCCCATGATCACACCAGCCAGCAGAATAAATCCATGCACGCAACGAGCCAATGTTTCGCCGTCTTCCAAAGGTGCCAGCTTGCCCTGCTTCCAGTCTGCCAGTTGCGTCTTGATTTCGTCTCCCAGTTGCTTGCGACCTGCGGCGGACGCCCACGGTACCAGTTCGCGCCAGTTGGCACCGGGTAACGATGTCATGGACAGCATGATGCGAAGCAGTATCAACGCTGCGATGCTCAGACCGAGGAATTCATGCATTTCAAAACCCAGCGTCTCTTCCACCGGTGTGCCGGGGATAGCCGGGTGAGGGCCTTCGTGGGCATAGACCGGGATAATCCATGACAGGTTGCTGGCTGACGGCACGGCCTCCACTTCGGGCACGTCCATTAACTCGCCAATAGCCAGTTGCGCGAGCATACAGATCGCCAGCAGGCTGTGCAGCATACGAATCGGTTTGGCAAACCCCTGATCACTCATATGATCTCCCGTTATCTCCTTTCGGCTCGTTTAGCGACGGTTGGCGAGCTTGTTCATGCGCAAACGCAGCGCATTGAGTTTGATGAAGCCGGATGCATCCTTTTGATCATAGGCGCCTTCATCATCTTCAAATGTACAGAGTCGCTCATCGAACATCGAATCATCCGAGCGACGTCCCACCACCTCGACATTACCCTTATACAATTTCAGGCGCACATCGCCATTAACACAAGTTTGAGAGGCATCAATGGCCTGCTGCAACATCACGCGTTCGGGCGCGAACCAGTAACCGTTATAGATGATTTTGGCGTAGCGCGGCATCAACTCGTCTTTCAGGTGTGCCGCTTCACGGTCAAGCGTGATTGATTCGATGGCGCGATGCGCCTTGAGCATGATGGTGCCGCCGGGCGTTTCGTAACAACCGCGCGATTTCATGCCGACAAATCGATTTTCGACAATATCAATACGGCCAATGCCATGTTTGCCGCCGAGCCGGTTCAGTTCGGTGAGCACGGCTGCCGGGGTCATGGATTGGCCATTGATAGCAACAATATCACCGCGCTGAAAGTTCAGCTCGATACATTCCGGCTCATCCGGCGCGGCCTCGGGAGAAACGCTCCAGCGCCACATCGATTCGGACGGTTCGCACCATGGATCTTCCAGATCGTACCCTTCGTAGGAGATGTGCAGCAGATTGGCATCCATCGAATAGGGCGATTTAGAACCTTCGCGTTTGCGCTCGACCGGAATGCCGTGTTTTTCGGCAAAATCAAGCATATCGCCCCGCGACACCAGATTCCATTCGCGCCACGGCGCAATGACTTTGACATCCGGCTTCAGAGCATAAAAGCCCAGCTCGAAACGCACCTGATCATTACCCTTGCCGGTGGCTCCGTGCGACACCGCATCGGCTCCTTCGGCCTCAGCGATCTCGATCATACGCTTGGCAATCAACGGTCGTGCAATTGAGGTGCCGAGCAGATACTCACCTTCATAAATGGCATTGGCGCGAAACATCGGGAAGACATAATCGCGTACGAACTCCTCGCGAATATCTTCGATGTAAATGGATGAAACGCCGCCGGCTACGGCCTTGGCGCGGGCATCCTCCACCTCATCGCCCTGACCGAGATCAGCCGTGAAAGTGATCACCTCGCAGTCATAGGTATCCTGCAACCATTTCAGGATAATGGAGGTATCCAGTCCCCCTGAATAGGCCAGTACCGTTTTCTTTACATCAGACATTGAAACCCTCTTCAATCCATTATTTTTCAATTCTTCAACAGGTCTGGAAGTGCGGCTTCAGCCGCGCCAATCCAGTGCCAATGTGTGTCGTGCCACGGCGCGGCTGAAGCACCCTTCCAGGGTGATGATGCTTGTTGCAGCCATCATAGCGCTTTACTTCAGCAAAAACTCCAATAACGCTTTCTGGGCATGCAGACGATTTTCTGCCTCATTCCACACCACCGACTGTGGCCCATCAATCACGTTGGCAGCCACTTCTTCACCCCGGTGGGCTGGCAGGCAATGCATAAACAAGGCATCACCATGGGCATGCGCCATGACGCGATCCGTGACACAGAATCCGTCAAAAGCCTGTTCGCGCTCGGCTTGATCTGCTTCCTGACCCATCGACGCCCAGACATCGGTGGTGACCAGATCTGCCTTGTATGTCGCCGTAACAGGGTCATCCGACACCGACACATCCGCACCGAGTACGCGGGCCGCCTCCAGCATTTTTTCATCCGGACGGTAAGCATTCGGACAGGCGATTTTCAGCTTATAGCCGAAAGTCACGGCCCCGTTGATCCACGAGTGCGCCATGTTATTGCCATCGCCAATCCATGCTACAGTTTTATCCTCAATCGGGCCGCGATGCTCTTCATATGTGAGTACATCAGCCAGAATTTGGCAGGGATGGGTCAAGTCAGTCAGCGCATTGATCACCGGTACCGTCGAATGTTCGGCAAATTTTTGCACAATATCATGGCCGAAAGTGCGAATGGTGATGCCATCGACCATGCTGGAGAGCACCCTTGCTGAGTCGGCAATCGGTTCGCCACGCCCTAACTGGGTGGCGTCCGAATGTAGAAACAGGGCGTGGCCGCCGAGTTGATACATGCCCGTCTCAAACGAAACGCGCGTGCGCGTGCTGGCCTTGTCAAAAATCATGCCCAGTGTTTTGCCTTCCAGCGTCCGGTGCGATTTTCCCTCTTTGAGCTTGCGTTTGATTTTAGCGGCGCGTTTGAGAATATGGCGCGCCTCATCCTGTGTGACATCCAGCAATGTTAGAAAATGTCTCATGTCCCTTCCCCCGTTCCGTTTCCCAATGCTCCGGCTCTCGATGTTCCATTTTCCAATGTTCTGTTTTTCAGTATGGTATCAACGATGGCCAGTGCGGTCTCCACTTCGTCCGCTGTAATATTCAGTGGTGGCAGGAAGCGTAACACATGCGGCCCGGCCATGAGTATCAGCAGCCCATGCGCTCTGGCTGCCGCAATCAGAGGTGCCGCGTCTATGCTCAGTTCTGCACCGATCAACAATCCCTGTCCGCGCACGTCACGGATCACCGGATGCCGATCCGCCAAGGCTTGCAAGCCGCGTTGCAGTTGCTCACCGCGCTGTTGCACATTGGCCAATAGCTGTTCCGATTCGATCACATCCAGCACAGTCAATGCCGCCGTGCACGCCAGCGGATTGCCGCCAAATGTCGAGCCGTGCGTGCCCTGCCCGAATGAGGTGGCCACCCGCTTTGTGGCCAGCATAGCGCCGATGGCCACGCCACCGCCGAGTCCTTTTGCCAGTGTCAGGATATCGGGAACAATGTCGGCCTGTTCAAAGGCGAACATGGTGCCGCAACGGCCAATGCCGGTCTGTACTTCATCCAGAATCAGCAGCAGCCCGCGTTCATCACACAACTGCCGCACCGCCTGCAGATAGTCGATTTGGGCAATATTGACGCCGCCCTCGCCCTGCAACGGCTCCAGCAAGATAGCGGCGGTATCGTCGTTCACGGTCTGCTTCAGCGCCGCCATATCATTGAGCGGTACATGCGCAAAGCCGGTAGGCAGCGGATCAAAACCGGTTTTCACCTTGTCTTGTCCTGTTGCGCTTAGCGTTGCCAGCAGACGGCCATGAAAGGATTGCGTTGCTGTAATGATAGTGCGACCGGGTAATCCTCTGTCGTGGAAATATTTGCGCGCCAGTTTAATGGCGCCCTCATTGGCTTCCGCACCGGAATTACAGAAAAAGACTGCATCCAGCCCGGAAAGTCTCGTCAGCAGCTCGGCCAGTTGCTGCTGTTTGGGAATATGGAATAGATTCGAGCAGTGTAACATGGTAGCGGCCTGTTCCGTCAGTGCCTCCGTCATTTTCGGATGCGCATGACCGAGTGTGTTGACCGCAATGCCGGAAATAAAATCGAGATAGGCCTGGCCTTGATCATCCCAGACGCGTGCGCCTTTTCCCCGCACGAGGGTAAGCGGGAAACGGGCGTAGGTATTCATGATGGCGCTCATGGGCGAAGTTTAACATGAAACAGACAGCGCGCCCGCATGATTTTTTCGGCTCAATGCAGAATATTTATTATTTGACAATTCGTACTCCGTCAACTATAAGATATTCACCAGAAGGGGATACTCATTGCATGGCTATTTATATTGTTGATGATAATTCGGATATATGCGACTTCCTGTCGTTCCTGCTCTCACATGAAGGGTATCGAGTGCATTCATTTGCTGATCCCGAAGCGGCCCTGATGCATATGCGGCTCAAACAGGAGCAGCCGGCCATGCTGATCACCGATTATAATATGCCAAAACTCAATGGTTACGAACTGCATCAGCAGGTCTGCCAAGAAGCGCCCGGTGTGAAGACCATTATCATATCCGGTCGTAATGTGTCACATTTGGTCGGCAAGCTGAACTTTCTACAGAAGCCGTTTCCACCCGATCACATGGTGAAACTTGTCAATGCATTATGCCCGGCTGATTGAGCCGGCCCTGACGCAGATGTGGAGCGTCAGTCGACTGTAAATCCATCCACGCCACGGCGCATGCCCAGCGGGCCGGTGCGGGTGGTTTCGATCATGCCAAACGGCGTCAGAGCATCGAGAATGGCATCGAGCACATCTACTTTATTGGTGAACTCCAGAATCATGTGGCTGTCGATATGATCGTCCAGCACCTCGCCGTCATACTGCTCCACCAGATCCAGCAAGGCCTCGCAATGATCGCCGCAAGCCTTCACCTTAACCATCAGCATGCCGCGCTCCAGATGCACGTCATGTGAAATATCCTCGACCTTGATGACAGGAATCAGTTTATTCAGCTGTTTTTTAATCTGTTCAATCACATGCTCATCGCCGCGCGTGACCAGGGTCATGCGGCTGACCGTGCTGTCCTGCAATGGTGCCACATTCAAGGTCTCGATATTATAACCGCGCGCGGAAAAGAGCCCGGCCACGCGGGTCAACACGCCAAATTCGTTTTCCACTAATACTGTAATTGTATGTCTCATGACAACACCATCTCGTTCAGCGCCGCCCCGGCCGGCACCATCGGATATACATTCTCTTCACGGGAAACCGCCACATCCACCAGCACAAAGCTTTCGCCTGTCACCTCGAAGGCGGCTTGCAGGATCGCATCCAGTTCTGACACCTGATCAACACGCATGCCAACGCCGCCGTAGGCTTCAGCCAGTTTCACAAAATCAGGCAGCGCATCAAAATAGGAGTGTGAATAGCGGGATTCGTAAAACATCTCCTGCCACTGGCGCACCATACCCATATAGGCGTTGTTCAGAATGATAATTACCACCGGCAATTTGTACTGATACAGCGTCGCCAGCTCCTGAATACACATCTGAATCGAGGCGTCGCCGGTAAATACAACCACGCGCTCATTCGGCATGGCAATCTGAGCGCCGACACCTGCCGGCAGGCCGTAACCCATGGTGCCCAGACCGCCAGAGGTGAGAAATCGGTTGGCTTTGCGGAAACCGTAATGCTGCGCCGTCCACATCTGATGCTGCCCCACATCGGTGGCCACAATGGCATCGCCGTCGGTCAGAGCGTGGGTCTTGCGAATCACGCTCTGCGGCATAATCGGCCCGTCTTGCGGCTGCTCGAAATACAGTGAATCCACCGCACGCCATTCCGTAATCTGTTCCCACCACAAGGCCAGCGCTATTTCATCCGGTTGACCATTCTTGCGCGCGATCTCTTCGAGCAACTGGGTAAGCACGACTTTGACATCACCGACAATAGGCAGGTGCGCATGCACATTTTTGGAAATGGATGAAGGATCAACATCAACATGAATGATGGTCGCATCCGGTGCAAACGCTTCAATTTTGCCGGTCACCCGGTCATCGAAACGGGCACCGATCGCTACCAGCAGATCGCAGTGTGAAACGGCCATGTTGGCTTCATAGGTGCCATGCATGCCCAGCATGCCGAGGAAATGGGTGTCGTCATAAGGTATGCCGCCAAGACCCATCAGGGTATTGGTCACCGGCGCGTTGATCGTGTGCGATAACTCCCTGAGCAGAGCGGCGCTGCCGGCAGCATTCATGATGCCGCCACCTGAATAGATCACCGGGCGCTGGGCGGTCAGCATCTTTCTGACAGCTTTTTTTATCTGACCGGGATGCCCGCTGGTGACCGGTTGATAAGAACGCATATTGACAGCTTCCGGCCATTCAAACTCGCAAATATTGATGCTGATATCCTTGGGAATATCCACCAGTACCGGCCCTGGTCGGCCTGTGGTGGCGATATGAAAAGCCTGACGAATCACCAGCGCCAGATCCTCGGCGTGTTTGACCAGAAAATTATGTTTGGTGGCCGAGCGGGTGATGCCGACCACATCGGCTTCCTGAAAAGCATCATTGCCGATCAGACCGGATGGCACCTGCCCGGAAAAGCATACAATCGGCGTTGAATCGGCCAGCGCATCGGCCAGACCGGTGACCGCATTGGTCGCGCCGGGACCGGAAGTGACCAGCGCCACGCCGCATTTGCCGGACGCCCGTGCATAACCGCTGGCGGCATGCAGCGCCCCCTGCTCATGGCGCACCAGATAGTGTTTGAAATGATCCTGTTTAAAGATGGCATCATAAATCTGCAACACGGCACCGCCGGGATAACCGAAAATGGTATCCACGCCTTCCCGCTTCAGACATTCAACAAGGATTTCCGCACCGCTTAATTTCATGGTCGTTTCACTGCTCACAAGGATTTCAAGATAGACGGGCAAGCTGCACCCGAGTCAGAAGATGGTCAAGAAATTGCCATAAAAATCATTGCAAAAACAAGGGATATTGCTGGCAGTGAAAGCGCTTGCACGTAACCATTTTTGTCATTTACACCCAGGGTATGCATTTTCGGTGACTGTTTACAAATACCTGGTCATCAGGATGGCATCTTCGCGGTTGCCGTTGATGTCGGGGGCGTAATATTTTTTGCGATAACCGACTTCTTCGAAATCCAGACCAGCGTAGAGCTTGCGGGCGGCATGGTTGGATTGGCGCACTTCCAGTGTCATGGCGCAGACATGATGATCCGCTGCTGTCAGCGACTCGGCCAGCGCTGCTGTCATACGGCTGGCGATGCCTTGCCGTCTGTAATCCGAAAATACGGCAATCTGCATGATCTGGATTTCATCCAGTACGGTCAGACTAAGCAGATAGCCGACAACTTGGCATTCAGCTTCGCATAGCAACAGGTCGTAGCCGGATTCAAGGGCGGAGAACAGTGACTCCCGCGACCAGTATTCAGAGAAGTTTTCCCGGTTCAGCTGATATACCGCTTCGAGGTCTGCAAGCCCGCCCTGTCGCAGTGATATGGACATGAATCAGGCTGCTTCAGAAACCTCAACCTGTTCCTTCCAGCCGCAACCCTCGGTGGCGCACACATGCTGCGTGCCGTGCCGTTTGGTTACTTTTATCGTCACAAACGGCGCATGACATTGCGGGCAGGCGCGATCAATCGGTTCGTTCCACAGCGCATTTTTGCATTTGGGATAAGTCGAGCAGGAATAGAAAATTTTACCACGCCGCGACTTCTTCTCTAAAAAAGTACCCTTGCCGCATTGCGGGCAGGCGATGCCGGTATCTTTCGGTTTTTCCAGCGGCTGGATGTTTTTGCACTTGGGATAAGCCGAACAACCGAGGAACTTGCCGTAACGCCCAGCTTTAATGACCATCGGTTCGCCGCATTTGTCACATGTCTGATCGGAGAGTTCCGGTTCGGCCTGTTCACCCTCTTTGCCATTCAGAGGTTTAGCCACCTTGCATTCGGGATAACCGGTGCAAGCCAGGAATTTACCGTAGCGACCCAACTTAATAGCCATCGGCTTGCCGCACTCCGGACACACCTCTTCGGTTTCTTCCGACGGGCGCGGGGCGGTGGCGGCGATATCGACAGCCGCTTTGAATGGCCCCCAGAAGTCGCGCAATACCGGTTTCCAGCCGCTTTCGCCGCGCGCCACGGCATCGAGCTTACTCTCAATCGAGGCGGTGAATTTTGGATCGACGATTTCACCGAATGAGGCGACCAGAAATTTATTCACCCATTCGCCTGTATCGGTCGGCACAAAGCGTTTTCTTTCCATCTCCACATATTCGCGCACGCGCAAAACATTCAGAATCGAGGCATAGGTGGAGGGGCGACCAATGCCATTGGCTTCCAGTTCTTTCACCAGCGTGGCTTCGGAGAAGCGCGGTTTGGGCTCGGTGAAATGCTGCTTGGCCGTAGCCTGTTTGATGACAATCGCATCGCCAACGGCCAGCGGCGGCAGCAAGCGATCCTTGTCATCTTTGGCCGGTTCATCGGTGCCCTCGATATAGAGTTTGCGGAAACCGGCAAATGCCAATGTCGAACCCGTCGCTCTGAGTCTCAAATCGTCAGAATCAATATCGGCGCGCACCTGATCGAGTACGGCGGCGGCCATCTGCGAGGCCAGCGCCCGTTTCCAGATCAGCGTATACAATTTCAAGCCGTCCGCATCGAGTACGGTTTTCATGCTTTCCGGCGTGCGCGTAATTGCGGTCGGGCGAATGGCTTCATGCGCTTCCTGCGCGTTTTTACTTTTGGTCTTAAAGTGGCGTGCTTTCTCAGGCAGGTATTTACTGCCATAAACGCTGATAATATGCACGCGCATCTCGTCAATGGCATCTTCGGATACATTCAGAGAATCGGTTCGCATATAGGTAATTAGACCGACCGGCTCACCGTCCACCTCAATACCTTCATACAGCTTTTGCGCCACCTGCATGGTTTTTCTGGCCGTGAAGCCCAATTTACGCGATGCGTCCATTTGCAGCGTGGTGGTGATAAAAGGAGGCGAAGGCTGCTGCCGACTCTGTTTCTTCTTCACATCGGTGACGTGAAAAATACCTTTCTCCACACGCCGCGCCATCACCTTGGCATTGACGCCATCGGTAATGGAGAATTTGCTCAGTGTTTTACCATCGACAGCTTGCAGTTGCGCCTGAAATTCCGCTTTATCGGCTTCGCAAGCCGTATCAATCGTCCAGAACTCTTTCGGGTTAAAATCACGGATATGCTGTTCACGCTCGCAAATCAGTCGCAGCGCCACTGATTGCACGCGCCCGGCCGATAAGCCGCTGCGAATCTTGCGCCACAGCAAGGGGGAGAGCGTAAAGCCAACCAGATAATCCAGCGCGCTGCGCGCCTGCTGGGCATCGACCAGTTGCTGATCCACTTCGCCCGGATGTTCAACGGCTTCGGTAATGGCTTTTTTGGTGATTTCATTAAAGGTAATGCGCTGAATCTGTTTACCATCGAGTGAACCACGATCACGCAAGACTTCCGCTACATGCCAGGCAATGGCTTCACCCTCGCGGTCCAGATCGCTTGCGAGGATTAGGGTATCGGCCCGTTTCATGGCTTTATCAATGGCATCGATGCGTTTTTTCTTGTCGTCAATAATCTGATAGGTGATAGCGAAATCGTTATCCGGATCGACCGAACCGTCTTTCTTGGGAAAGGCGCGAACATGGCCATAACTGGCTAATACTTTGTAGCCTCTACCCAGGTATTTTTCGATGGTTTTTGCTTTGGCGGGAGACTCCACCACGACAACTGCGCTCATATTCGATGCAACTCCACATGGTCGGCGTGATCTGTTCAGCAGTGGGGCTCAGCAATCACACAGGCCAATAAATAACGGCTGCCCGGCAGTCGATCAATGACGCCCTGCAGCTCAAGGCGCAGCACGATGGGCGAAAGCTCAGGCACGGTCAAGCCGCAAGATTCGGCCAGATGATCCAGATGCATGCTTTCGCCGGCCAGTGCGTGCAACAATTTCGATTCGTCCATATCTGCCGGGCAATAGGTTTTTTCGCACGCACGACTACTGTTGTTGGCCACCATCCACCCCATGCTTTGCAATACTTCATCGGCATTTTCGGCCAATATCGCGCCTTCACGAATGAGCTGGTGGCAACCGGCATGATTGCCGCCCAGTACCGAGCCCGGCACGGCAAATACCTCGCGCCCGTAATCTGCGGCCTGCCTGGCGGTAATCAGCGAACCGGAGCGCACATCCGCTTCCATCACCAGCGTCGCATGGCTCAATCCGGCAATAATCCGGTTGCGACGCGGAAAGTGTTCCGGCTTGGCTGTAACCGCAGGTAAAAACTCACTGATCACACAACCCTGCGCCGCAATCGTCTGCACCTGTCGCTGCTGCTGTTCAGACAGGGCGGCCAGCCCGCAGCCCAGAATCGCAATGGTGGGTGCATCGCCTGCGAGCGCGCCGCCATGCGCCGCCGCATCAATACCGTAGGCCATGCCGCTGACAATGCACACCTGATGACTGGAGAGATAACTGCACCAGCGCCGGGTGATCACACTGCTTTCCCGACTGGCCCGGCGCGCGCCCACCACGGCCAGCATGCGCGGGTGATTCAAGCTGGCCGCATCACCCCGGAAAAACAGCAGCAGAGGCGCATCATCGAACGGCTGCAACGATAGTGGCCAGG
>JALUWF010000015.1 GCA_027019785.1 Mariprofundus sp.
ACACAGAGAGCACAGAGAAGGTCAAAATCTTTATGTTTTGGTTTTCTCTGCTTTTCCTCTGTGCTCTCTGTGTTCTCTGTGGTGAGAATCTTTTGATTTTATGATTTTTATTTCTTGTACCATTTTGCACGAGATATTTTTCGTAAGAGACTAACGCACGTTATTTGTTTCAGGTTAAACGCAGCCTCGACAAGGCGGCAATACAGTGATTCAATTTCACGGGAGGTGGGCTTCAGCCGCGCCAAACATTGGAGAAACTGCGCGGCTGAAGCCGCACCTCCAAGGTTATTTGTCGCTGATCCAGCCTTGTAACGCCTCAACAATCATACCTGCCTGTTTCGCGTTGGTGATATTGAATTTTGATCGTGGCGTATATTCGCCATTGCGTTTCTGATAACGTCGAATGGTGAATTTATCCATGCCGTACGATTCGCTGGCATGATCCCAATTTTGATAGCGGAACAGAATCGTGGTCCATGCGCCTTTGCTGAGGATCACCTTGTCCGTCTGTTTGGTGGTCAGAATGCCTCCCTCTTCATAATCAATACTTAAATCATCTGGTGTCATCATGCCCTCTTGTAAAAATAATGAAGTCAAAAACTGCGCCGTAGCCTCACCGTGGAGATGCATGTGTCAATCTTGATGACTTCCTCAGAAGTCATCAGTGACAAACAGCTTCATTCCCGGTTCTGTATCTACCTTATGCGCCTACATCGCTCAGCAACTGATCCATCATGTGCTCGGCCTGAGCCGCATAGCCGCCGCCGAACAGGTTGGCGTGATTGAGGATGTGATAGAGATTATAAAGCGTTTTGCGCACTTTGTAGCCATCATCCAGCGGCCAGGACTGCTGATAAGCGGCATAAAAAGCGGCCCCGAAACCGCCAAAGAGTTCAGTCATGGCGATATCGGCTTCGCGGTCGCCATAATAGACGGCCGGATCGAAAATCAACGCATTACCATCAACATCAAAGGCGTGGTTGCCGGCCCATAAATCGCCATGCAACAGTGAAGGTTGCGGCACATAGGTGGTGAAAAAGAGAGCCATATTTTGTAGTAATCGCTCACCTTTTGTCTGCAATGGGCCGGTAAAGCCGTTGCTTGCCGCCAGCTGCAATTGAACGCGCAAACGCCGCTCACGGTAAAATACAATCCAGTCATCCAGATAGCCGTTGTATTGCGGTGTGGAGCCGATGGTGTTGTCGCGGAACCAGCCGAACTGTTTGGAACTGCAGCGATGCAACTGTGCGATCTGTTGACCGAACTGCTGTTCAAATCTCCGCTTTGTGCCTGCAACGCTGCGACCGAATTCGATATATTCCGTCACCAGCCAACACAGCCCGGCCTCTGAGCCAGTGCAAACAGGAGCAGGCACACGAATCGCTTCTGCCTTGGCCAGCTCATTGAGGCCATCGGCTTCAGCCTGAAACATTGTCAGATATTCAGCCCGGTTCAGTTTGACAAAATAACGCTGCTCACCCGCATCAATTCGGTAAGCGCTGTTGATACTGCCGCCGGAAACGGCTTGTTGACGATGAGTGATGCAGGGGAGTTCTGTTGCTGCGGCAATGGATTGCGCTATCGCATCAAAAACAGACGACAATGCGGATCATCCAGGATCAGGCCTGCAGATGCCGCCGCCGCCACCTGCGGATCACTAGCCAGCGCCACATCACTTTGACCATGATATAACCGATGATGCCGCTGAGTACGCCGAGCACGGCGCAGCCAAGCAGAAACGGCTGCCACACATTGGCCATGCCATGCAAAATCCAGTCCATACTCAGTTCGAAATTAAAGCCCTGTTCGGGCATATTCATGATCCAGGCACCCACCTTGTAGCAGGCGAAATAAACCGGCGGCATGGTGACCGGATTGGTCAGCCAGACCAGTGCCACCGCGACAGGCAGATTGGCATAGATCAGAATGGAACCCGCTGCTGCCAGCACCATCTGGAATGGAACAGGAATAAATGCACAGATCAGCCCGACCAGAAAGGCGCGAGCCAGTGAATGGCGATTCAGATGCCACAGGGCCGGATTATGCAGCAGGGTACCGAAACAGCGCAGGCACTTCTGATCACGTATCGTTTTATGATCAGGCACATAGCGTTGGAATAGTTTTCTCGGCATCAACGGGAATTCTAGCATTAATCAAACAACGCGTCTGCATAGATTTTTCCATCCTATGATAAGGCTCATGCATGCATCCGTAAATACGTCCGAAATGTTTATCTTAGTAAAGCAAACCTAGCCACGAATTAAAAAGCAATATACAGAAGCCGATTTGAAGGTTTTATCATCAGTGTTAATTCGTGAAATCAGTGGCTGGGTTTTTTAGATTTTCCTGTTTGGTTCCGGCTATGCAGGGTTGGGGTATTCGCGGTTCGTTTAAAGGTTTGGGTTTTATGAGAAAGAACAGAGCAAGGTCAAGGGCGAACCGCGAATGCACACGAATGAACGCGAATAAAGGCGGGAAATTTACTTCTTCTACCCACCGGAAATGTAGAGTAACGTACAAGGATATACTTTCGGTCTACGCTACATTGTTCAAATTAAAACGTATCCATTCTCCGCTATAGCGGCTTCGTCCAACTCAGTCCATTCGCGGAAATAAGGGTTCCGGTTTGCGGCACTGGTGACCCGCTGCGAGTACGCCCCAGCCGCCATCTGTCGCAAAACTGCAATTTTCCACTGTGACAGATCGGTTCATGATCTGTTCCAACATGGCTGCCATTTTTTCAGGCATAAATGGCAGCAGTTGCAAAGCCACCAACCGTAGCATTTCAATCAAGTGATAGAGCACCGTATCGAGCCTGGCATCGTCCCCCTGTTTGGCCAGCACCCACGGCGCATTATCCTCAACATAACGATTGCCATGACGCACCACCGCATTGATGCGCTCCAGCACCAGATGAAACGACTGCTTATCCATATAATCGGCCACCTCGCGCTGCATAGCCTGAGCATCGGCAATCAGGGCGCGGTCAATTTCGTTTTCTTCGGCCACTGCACCCAGCAAGCCATCGCGATATTTATTCAACATCGCCAGTGAACGGTTGAGCAGGTTGCCAACATCGTTGGCCAGTTCCGAATTATACCGCTGTTTCAATGCGGAGAACGAGAAATCGCCATCCTGCCCGAACGGCACTTCGCGCAGCAGAAAATAACGCAGCACATCGGCATCATATTGTGCCAGCAATTCCGCCGGCCGCAGTGCATTGCCTCTGGACTTACTCATCTTTTCGCCTTCAACCGTCCACCAGCCATGCGCATAGATGCGCTTGGGCAAAGGCAACTCCGCCGCCATCAGCATGGCCGGCCAATAAACGGCATGGAAACGCAAAATATCCTTGCCAATCAGGTGTACGTCGGCAGGCCAGTGAGCGGGCTGATCGCTGTCGGGAAAGCCGAGTGCTGAGAGGTAATTGGTCAGCGCATCAATCCACACATAGATGACATGTTTTTCATCGCCCGGCACCGGCACGCCCCATGAAAACGTAGTGCGAGAAATAGACAGGTCGCGCAGACCCGATTCAATAAAGCTGAGCACCTCATTGCGACGGGAGGCCGGCGCAATGAAATCAGGGTTGGCCTTGATATGTTCAATGAGTCGATCCTGAAATGCGCTCAGACGAAAGAAATAAGACTCTTCCTGAATTTTCTCAACAGCGCGTTTGCAGTCCGGGCAAAGCTTTGATTCCAGACAGTTTGTCTCCAAACCGTCGGATGCCAAACAATCGGCATCTTTTAACTGCGTTTCCGTCCAGTACGCTTCGCACGGCACGCAATACCAATCCTCATAAAAACCCTTATAGATCGTGCCGGCATTCTCCAGCCGCCGCCACATCGCCTGAACGCCGGCCTTATGCCGCGGTGAACTGGTTCGGATAAAATCATCATTGCTGATTTCCAGCTCCGGCCACAGGCTCTGATAGCGTTCCACCACCTGATCGGCCAGTTCAATCGGGGCAATACCGCGCTTCTCGGCGGCCTGCTGCACCTTTTGCCCATGCTCATCCACACCGGTCAGGAAAAACACATCTTTCCCGCTCAAACGCTGGTAACGCGCCAGCACATCGGCGGCAATGGTCGTATACATATGGCCAAGGTGAGGCTCATCATTAACATAATAAATCGGTGTGGTGACGTAATAGCTTTGCATCAGAACAATTTTCTCCGGGTTTATATAGATAAGGTCAAAACATTTCACCACGGACCACTCTTGCGCTTCCATGCGCTCGTGGCATTTGTACATCCTGTACATCAACACAAAGAGCACAGAGAAAACCCAGATGTAAAATTATATCACTTTGGATACCATGACTTTTGCATCAAACCGTGGAACGGTGGCAACTATAGCCAGCATCTTCCATTGCCGAAACTTCTTTGTCTGAATTGAAGCAATCCATGCTTGTTTGTTTAGGCGTAACTCTTGAGTAAAAAAATGGAGATCATTGTACCG
>JALUWF010000016.1 GCA_027019785.1 Mariprofundus sp.
TTAGCAATGGCAATTTTCTTGAGGATATTATTGTTGGTCATGCGACAATACTAGCTCATTTAGCGATCACTGTAGAGCAGCCTGCATTTTTACAGCCCGAATCCACATTACCGAACATCGTCCGCCTGACGATCCAGTCCGCAGCTTTCTGGCTACATCACCACCCCTTGAAAGCCGCCAATCCACTGCCTATATAATCAATGTCGGAAGTAATTACCGACATATTATCAAATAGTTAGGAGGTGTATTATGACTCTGGCAAGATGGACGCCGTGGCAAGAACTGGAAAACATGAACCATCAACTCAGCCACCTGTTGGACGATAGTCCTTTCGGCGCTGCAGGCGAGACAGGTCAGTGGGCTCCGAAAGTGGATATTCGTGAAACTGATGATGCGCTGCTGGTTCAGGCCGAATTGCCTGGCATTGACAAAAAAGATGTTCACCTTGAAGTGAAAGATGGCGTTTTGACGCTCTCTGGCGAACGTCGTTATGAGAAGGATGTAAAGGAAGAGAATGTACACCGCGTGGAACGCGCCTATGGCAGCTTCTCCCGCAGTTTCAGTCTCCCCTCCAATGTGGATGCGAACAAAGTCAACGCCGGCATGAAGGATGGCGTACTTGAGGTGCGCCTGCCCAAGCGTGAAAGCGCCAAACCAAAAGCGATTACCATCCATTGATCCGAAACCGAACGGGGCTGCATCTGCAGCCCCGCTAAACTAAACGCAACATCGGGAGGTAGGCATGTCTTCACTGCATCAAACCCATAAACTGCGCAATCAACTGCACTCCATTCTGCTGCTCTCGGCCATGCTGCTTCTGCTGCTGAGCCTCTGCACCAGTCTGTTTGGCAGCAATGGTTTGTTGCTAATGCTGTTTGCCAGCGCTCTGCTGTTATTCACTCCGCGCGCTTCAGCGTGGCTGACGCTTCGCCTGCACCGGGCGCGCCCGCTTAGCTTTGATGAAGCGCCGCAATTGTATCGAATCGTCGATCAGCTCGCCGATCGGGCTGAACTCCCTGCCCACCCATTACTGTTCTACATCCCCTCGGCCTCCCCGAACGCATTCGCCATGAGCGAGCGCGGCCAGCCTCTGATTGCGGTGACCGAAGGCTTGCTGCGCCAGCTTGATCAACAGCAGCTGACAGCCGTGCTGGCGCATGAGTTCAGCCATATCCGCAATAGCGATCTGCAGGTCATGATGATCGCCGAGATGCTCAACCGGCTGACCGCCAGCCTCTCCACCATCGGCTGGATCATGCTACTGATTTTCCTGCCGCTGTGGATGATATCGGATCTCCCCCTGCCCTGGCTGGCTATTGGATTGCTGCTGACAGCGCCGCTGGCCGCCACGCTGCTGCAACTGGCGCTGTCGAGAACGCGTGAATTCGATGCCGATCTGGAAGCCGCCCGGCTGACCGGAAATCCTCAGGCCCTGGCTGAAGCATTGATCAGCATCGATCGCTTCGGTGCCAACTGGTGGTCGCTGCTGTTGCCGAACCGCCGTCAGACATCCGACGCATGGGTGCGCACGCATCCATCCACCGCAGAACGCGTACGTCGGCTGCGGCAACTGGCCGCCGAGCAGCAACAGGCGGCCTCGCCATGGCATCCGTTTCTGACGTCTGCCCCGCTGATCACGATTCCAGCCCCGCATCATGGGTTTGGAGTCTGGCTTTGGTGAGTTCCCGCAAAGCCAGAATCGGGCTGGCGCTCGGCAGCGGCTCTGCGCGCGGCTGGGCTCATATCGGCGTCATCCACGCGCTGGCCAAACTCGGCATACAGCCGGACATTGTCTGTGGCAGCTCTATCGGCGCGCTGGTCGGCGCATCGCTGGCCTGTGGCCGGCTGGATAAGCTCGATGCTTGGCTTGCCGATCTGGGCCTGCGTGATATCCTGAAACTGATTGATCTCTCTATTAGCGGCGGCGGCCTGATTCAGGGCAATAAACTGGCACAGGCATTTTATCATTATGTGGATGATGTCGATATCGACAGCCTGCCGATGGCATTTGGCGCCGTAGCCACGGATGTGGAAGCAGGTCGCGAAATCTGGTTCCGCGAGGGTTCCTTGCTCGATGCCGTACACGCATCTATCGCCATACCGGGGCTGTTTCCACCCGTACGACATCAGGGGCGATGGCTGGTGGATGGCAGCCTGGTCAATCCGGTGCCGGTTTCCATGTGTCGCGCCATGGGGGCCGATATCGTGATTGCAGTCAACCTGAATAGCGAGCTGCCCGGCAACAAGGCGCGCGCAGCCGAGCGAAAAAGCCGATTGGCGTTGAATCTACCGCAAAACGAGCTGATTAATAAAATTGCCGATACGCTGGCGCCGATCCGGGAACGCATTGAAACCATTCTGCCGACTGGCGATGAAGCAGATCACAGTCCCGGTATGTTTGAAACCATGAATGCATCCATTGATATCATGCAGGACCGGATCACCAAAAGCAGACTGGCCGGCGATCCTCCGGATATTCTAATCAGCCCGCACCTGGCCCATCTGGGATGGCTGGAGTTTGATCGTTCCGAAGAGGCCATTAAGGAAGGCAAACAGGCCGTGAAACGAGCCCTGTCTGCCGGCGCATTTCAGACCCTGTTGTCTGCAACCGAGCCGGACACCCAGTAACATTCACTTTTCACTATTTAACATTCACCATTCAATAACTATCCCCTCACGCGCCAGGTCGATCTCGGCAATTTCAAACTTGCGCTGACGCATGGCCTCCTGAAACACCGACTCCAGCTCATCATCGCTGCGGGTGGGTTCATGGTGGGTAAGAAACAGCTGCCCGGCGCCGGCTGATTCGGCCATCTGCATACAGCTTGCAAAGCTGCCATGCCCCCAGCCCTTTTTGGCAGGGTATTCCGCTTCCGTATAGGAAGAATCAGCCACCAGCACATCCACGCCACGTATGACATCAATGATATGAGCTTCCCTCTGCTCAATCAGCGCTTGATACATGGCATATTCATCGTCTGTCGGCGCATAGATATTGTAGGAGGGTTCATGATCACCAGTGAAAAACAGCGATTTACCACGGCAATTAACGCGATAGCCAAAATTCACCACCGGATGATTCATCATCACGGGAACAACCGTGACATCACCAATCTGCACAGCATCCCCCTCCCTGAGCGATTGATAATTGATATCCGCATTCAGTTCACACTCCCGAATCGGAAAAAATCGATATTGCAACTGTACAGCAAGAATATCTTCAATACTCTGCTGGGATACAGGATCACAGGCGCCATAGATATTGACCCGATTGCCGGGCACAAACAGCGGTATGAAAAAAGGCAGACCCTGAATATGATCCCAATGCGAATGGGTATTAAAAATATGCGCATGCACAGGCAACCTGTCCATCAGACTGTGGGCCAACGGAAAAATACCGGTGCCGGCATCCAGTATGATCAGTTGGCCGTCATCACTCCATATCTCCAGACAGGTGGTATTGCCGCCATAGCGAACCGTATGCGGCCCCGGCGATGCAATCGAACCGCGAACACCCCGAAAACAGAGTTTCATTGCTAACCCCTGACCGCACTCTGCATCAGTTCAACCTCATCCGGCAGATCGTGCATCTGTTCCATCACCGCATCGAGGTCGGCCTGCAAACGCCGACGGATAAAATCGGGGAATTGCCCCACGACAGGGTTACCGCTATCCCCGAGTTTCATCGCCTTGACCACCGTGTTGGCCGCAGCAACCGTAACCATTAAATCCGATGACTGCTCTCCACAACCGCCATGCGTACGAATACATTCCACCAGCGCTGCGGGCAAATGCCAGTTCTCCGCCAGCATGCCGCCCACATCGGCAGAGGAGACGCCCATCTGTTCAACTTCCACCTGCGCCAACGGTTGTCTGCTCTGCTGCGCCATATGCAGAATTTTCGCATAGGTGGTCGGCTCGAACTGCACAAACACAACCTTGCCGAAATCATGCAACAGACCGGCGACAAAATGATCGGAGGCATCCCTGATGTGTAAACTATCCCTGGCAAGATGCTGTGCTACAGCTGCCGTAGCCAGAGAGTGGGTCAGAAAAGAGGACATGGGCAACTCGGCAATGCTGTTGCGAGGCAGCGCATCGACTGTAGCAATCGACACAGCCAGATTCTTGACGGTGTTCATGCCAAGATAAACCAGCGCATGTTGCACCGATGCCACTTGCCTGGAGAGTGAAAAAAAAGCGGAATTGACCATTTTCAGAATTTTCATGGTCAACACCGGATCACGTTCGATCACGCTAACCAGATCTTTGGGCGAACAGTTGATATCCGATGAGAGCGTCATAACCTGATGCACGCTCTCGGGGAAAGGCGGCATATTCTCTACCATCGCATTCAGACGATGATACAGTTGCTGACTATCTGACTGGCCATTATCGGATTTCATATCATCACACCAGCAAGATTAATGCCGTATT
>JALUWF010000017.1 GCA_027019785.1 Mariprofundus sp.
GCCTTTTCTGATATAGAAAAGGCATTCGGTATGGATTGAGAAAAGACGAGAGTTCGTAGCCCTGCTCCAGCGGCTGCAGCAGCGACTGAAGATGCAACGACACCGGAGTTGGGCGTCACTTTCCAGAACTTGTTTGTCGAAAGCTGAAGTGTTTCGTTCAAGAGTGGTACAAGAGCATAGTCGCGGCGAACCTGTGACGCCCATGTCTGCTTCACGCTGAAGAACGCGTTTGGTTTTGCCGTCAGCTTGCGCTTTACCGCAGCAGGAACCCCCGCAGTGGAGCTTTTTGCGCGAGCATTCCGCAAGAGTTTTCGCAGGTCAGCAAGTCTCTTTTCATCGTAAACGACGCATCCCCTTAGTTGCCGGGTTGGTTTCCATGCATTGTCGAGAGCAAGAGAGTTTCTACCTGTCAGCTCCGCCAGCCAACCGCTCAGTTCATATGTGTTCTTCATCATAGCCGACATCAGGACGATATCGGCGTCCGGTACAACGCGGGTAAACCCCAAGATGCATAGCATCGCGTCGATTGCTCTCCGGTCTCCGTCAGTGCTCGGATGCATCAGATGACATTCATCGAAGATCAAAAGACCGACGTCATCAAACCGCTCTGGTTCCATATGACTGGTAAGGAGACAGGCTTCTGGAGTCATCACCATGACGTCCGGCAACTCGTCGCTATCCCCAGAAAACCCGAATTCGTCCATACGTTCACCGCGAACGGTTGCCCGCGGAAATGCACCGCGCAGGTCCCGTGCTGTCTGATCAACGAGAGCGTGCGTAGGAGCTAGGAATACCGCCTTGCGCCCGGATAACAAAGTTGCATGAATTTTGAGTTGTGCGGTCGTCGACTTCCCGGCTCCAGTGGGGAACCCTATCGCAGCAGATGTGCCAATCTTGAGGTACCCTTGGGCGACGGCGTCCTTGTGATTACGCCACAGATACGGGCGCGTCTCGGCAACCGTTTTCATGGCCTCGGTCCAACGATCCTCAGGTACGCCATCCGGAGGCGGTAGGTTAACGACGGCGCTTTCCATCAGGGCGGAGCCTGCAGCGATCAAGAGACTGGCCAAATGGAACGGTCCGGGAAAGACAGCGATTGCACCTTCGGGGAATGTATCCTCCAGATCTGATGCGCCGGCGGCGAGCGACTTTACTTCAGAGAAGACTGCAATTGGATCGACCATCCCCCTCACTCGACGCCCTTGCAGCACGAAGGCCAAGGCTCGCACACCTCGCAAGAGTCGATAGTAGAGCGCTGCATTGGCTCGCTCGCCACCGGTACCCGAGACGAGTCGGTCTTGGGGCGGTCGCTTTCGATTCCGAATACGACCAACTTGTCCTTTTGCGAGCATGATCAAGTGAAGAATCAGTTCCGACTGCAGCCAATCGCCGCTCGGGATGCGGATAGAGTCTGCCACCTCAGCAGCATCAGCCGATGCCCCGGCTACCAAGAACAGGAGCATTGCCGAAACATCCGGACTGATCGTATTCGGCGATACAAATGAAACTGGCTGGTCCGAGTCCCGTAGAGCGATCGCTTGATGAACCAACTGATAAGCCGTTGCGGCAACAAAGCCTGCCGCTGCCCGGTTTTCTCTATCGGGATTAATGGCTACCAATGCTTCATTGGTCTGCGCCAACCGGCGTGCAAATCGAATTGTGTCCTCGAGAAGCTCTTCCCCATTTTCACTCTCGCGAAGCAGTACCCTTGCCGATACGATCTCGGCGAAAGCACGTGCAAGTCGGTCAGGCAAACCTTCGCGGTCCAGGTCGGGCAAGTCTGGGGTGGACCTGATGAGTTCGGACGTTGCGGGATCATACATTGGCTGCCGCCTCGGCACTGTCGATCTTGACGAGCGCTTTCTCCGCTACACAATCTATCCAGTCGCGAACGTCTTCCAAAACTAAGGTTTCGGCGCGCCGGCGTGCTACGTCACCCAGTACAGACTTCTCATACCCTTTGAACAAGCCCTTGCGTCCCTTTGCCGATGCATATTTGCCACCAACGGTCACCGCCACGCGGTATGCCCGTTTTTCATTCCATAGAATATCGGCAACAGTCCCGTCGGGGTCTGGGTCTCTGGATACCTCAAGTAGCGAAGTTACCGACGCAATGAGTTCGTTGTCTCGTCCGCCTGTTTCAAACTGCTCAAACTCCGGCCAGACCTTTGATTTAACTTGGTTCCGAGGGTTCTTGGTCGCCTTCTCTTCGCAGATGACAACATGGGCAATGCCGTCGCTGTCGAACTCAATAATGAGGCCATCCAACCCTTTGTCCGCTTTAATCATCTGTGGAGCCCGTATGAGAGCCTCATCGTCGAAACGGTGAGCGGCGATCCACGCAATGACCTGAAAAACCCAACCATCCCGATGGTAGGTCTTGTCGCCAGTGCCGACGGTCAAAAGCTTTCGCGCACCTTCGAAACCGCCTTTGGGATAGCGCGCGGGCAAATCGCCTGTGGCGCGCAATATGCGCTCCACTGTTCGCGACTGACCTATTGCGACGCGGGCCAGGAGCTCAGCAAGCTGGTCCTCGTCCTCAATCGTCCAAGTGGAGCCCGACCAACAATCTTTCTGCCGTATTGGGGTTAGGGTTACTGGCATGAGCTAGACGCGCAACTCAGCGATGTCGATCAGGCTTGGCGTCTTAACGGTAGCTGCAGAATGAGTGTTTCTCATCGTCGGACTCGCTCAAATGTAGAACTTGAATGGCTGGCGTTCGGCGTCATTGGCGCTTCCCATGACCAGAACATATTTATTTGTCATTGCGCTGCCCTTGTCTCGGCCAGAAAAGCTGCAAACGGTCGAATATCTTCCCTCACGCTCGCTGTCTCTAAAGCGGCCATGTAAGCCGCGCGCTGTTCGAGCTTGATGACTGTCCATGGTTGCCCGGCAGCGGCCATCATGACGTTCATCAGAAAGCGCGCTATTCGACCGTTCCCGTCCAGGAACGGATGGATAAATACGAAGATGAAATGTCCAAGGACGATCCGAACAGTCGGGTCATCTTCCGCCTTGAGTAGGTCGAAGAAGACCGGCATGCAGTCTCGAACTGCCTCAGGACTCATTGGGACATGCTGGGATTGCCGAATGTACACAGGGGACGATCGGTAGCCTGCAAGTTGAGAGGCCTTCAGGATGCCCGCTGTGACAGACGGTGCGAATAGGTTGCGATACCAATCACTCAGATCGCGCTCAACAACCTCACCCGCGTCAGCACCTTCCAGAACTGCCCGAATGCTTTCCTTCACTCTCTGAAATGCTTCCCAATATCCACGCGCTGCAAGGGCGTCTTTCAGCGCTCGGTCTTGCTCATCTGTTTCTGGGTTCCAGGTCCCCGAACGCACTTTGTCAATCAGTTCCGGCGAGACACGATAGCCCTCAATGGAGAGCGAATGATACGCATCCGTGACATAGATTTCGTCGATCTGCTTGAGATAGGCGTCGATGTCATTGGTGATGGGTTGGGCCTTTGGAAAGAGATCAATAACATCGTCGCGCATGCTCTCCCACTTCAAGCGGATGCGATGCACGTGGGGCGAGGTGATCCGCCCGGCGTTTGGCACAAGAATCGACTGCTCAAAGGGGTTGATCTCGCGAACGTCATGCGAAGCGGCTTTCATCGCCGCAAGGATTTCGTCTGCGACCTTTTCGGACCCGATGCTTCTAAAAGCACCAGCAAGCCTGCCGGCCGCTCGCGTGTGCCCCCCGTCCAACAGCTTGCCAAGCAGCCGTGAGGCATCCGGCATCATAGCAAGCACAGTGCGCGCTTCTGTCGGATGGTTTTGGAAGAAGACCTCGGGAACGAGGATTAGGGCATCCTCGACGGAGAATAGGCGTAAATTGTCGACGATTTCGAGCGCCTCATCTGACGCGATCGTTGCGCGCGTCTCAAAAAGCGACGTGTTGTGGGGCAGATCGGTCTTAGAGTTTCCGCCCTTGACCGCTCTTACCAATAGCTGAGCAGGAACTGTCGTGTTTCCAGCATGTATGATGAGGGACTGTTCAGGAGACAGAGACCAGTCAGTGCCAAACCGATCTGACAGGTATTGTGCGCAGAATCCCCAAAACGATGTGTACCATGCTGTGCTCTCACCGGCGTTTTCATCGGGGCGTGATGGGATGTACCAGCCCTTCATGACTTCCTTCAGGAAGCCTGCCTTCAGCAGCCGTTCGCGGTGAGTGCGTGACATGTCTTTGGAGCGAATGGCAATCGAACCACCAGACTGTAGTGTCTCGAGCTCTTCCAAGGAGCTTGCAAGCTTCTCTGCGGCACTCGGCATAATTATTCGGCTCCGTTCGAGATTTAGGTTTTAGCGTCGTACATGATTTAGGTGTATGTGTCGAACG
>JALUWF010000018.1 GCA_027019785.1 Mariprofundus sp.
CCTTTTTTCACCAGTTTGGATCGTGAATAAATAATGCCCTTGCGAATCAACTGCGGAATAAGTCGCTTATGGACATTAGCCCAGTTCAAGCCATGACAGGAAGAAGGTAAATCTGACAGTGATAAATTTGTTTGCGGCAAGTTTTTGTATCCGTGCCATGCATCCCTGTAGTTGCCGGTAATATCAATACTTTGGATTTCAATACCGACATATTCAACGAGGTCTCCCTTAACGATTCGAGCCAACACCCAGTCCATAGATAAATTATTTCCTATCTGGACTTCCTTTCCGGAATTCTTCCCGAGAGCCACAACACACTCCCGCAATTCGCCTCGTTGTTTGATATATTCATCAAATAACAGAAATGCAATATCACCAAATGCATCTTCCGAGACACGTTTCAAAGAACCGTAGTCATCGGCATACAATCGGTTCGGACAAATAATAATATCGCCGTATGGAGATGTTACAGAACAAGTGCCATAAGTAATCGTCTGATCATGGTTGATTTTGATGCATGCCTTGTTCACAAACGGACATCCGCCGATATTCCATAATGATCGCGCCTCTATGGACATATCTTCCGGGGCATAGCCAAAAATCTCAACCAAATCCCTCTTTTTTCTCATGATTGATCCAGCATCGTTACAATTGTTTTGCCAATCTCTTGCGCCATCAATGGCGGAACAGCATTCCCCACCTGTTCGTATTGCTGAGTTACTGAACCTGTAAAATGATAGTGATCGGGGAACGACTGAATACGCGCCGCCTCCCGCACCGAAATGACCCTGTCCTGAATGGGGTGGAAAAAACTACCCCAATGTGGATCACACTTGGTCAATACTGTTGAACAAAGTCCATCAGGATGAAGGCGTCCATAACGCTTTGTATGGTCACTTCTTCTGGCACGCTTTAAGCCTGCCGGCAGAAGATCTAAAGGAATATCCCGCCAACTACCACCCTGGGGGATATGTTTCAAACGCTCAAGGTTGACCTGTCCAAGATTATTGCAGCTATGGTTGTACACATAGTCGCTGCCATTTCTTAAAGTTTTCTGATAAGAACTTTGAGGTTTGGAACTGGCATATTTTATTCTATCATGCTTCGAGCCCGACTCAATGGCCGGGAGATCAGAAATCGCATCCCATACTGATGTTGGCGGTTTAAGCACTTGTCCGAACAGCGGGAGTGCATTGATGCACAACTCCTTTGCTCCTGTAAAATTGGCAACTGCTTTTGCATCATACGCCGGTTCAGGAAACCCTATCGACCGACCCGCGCCTCTGACTGCTAAAAATATGGTTCTAAAACGCATTTGCGGCACGCCGTAATGTCCTGCAAATAAAATCCTGTGCTTTATGGAATAACCAAGCGCCTCAAGCTCTTGATATATTTGCTCTACAACTGTGCCTTTTCCCATCGAAATAATTCCGGGTACATTTTCAATTAGAATGGCTTGTGGCAACAGTTCTCTGGCGACCCTGATATACTCTTTGAATAGATGATTGCGTTCATCATCCAGCGTCCGAACAGGTGCGTTAATTGAAAACCCCTGACATGGCGGGCCTCCAGCCAACAGGTCAACCTCTTCTTTTTCAACCCCTAATCGTTCCCGAATATTCATTGCACAAACTTGCCGAATATCGCCTATGATTAAATCAGTTCCCGGGTGATTATGCCGATACGTTTCCGCATAAGCCGGAACAAGCTCATTGGCCAGAACAGGGTGAAATCCCGCCATTTCCAAGCCACAGGACAATCCCCCTGCCCCGGAAAATAAGTCAACCAGTGTTTTACTACTCAAGTTCTTCCGTCCTTTTCTACATCTAATACGATAACCTTCCAGCACGTCCGCCAAACACACAAGTATTACCATCTCGGCCAATATGCGTCTTTTTTGTGATTTTGTGAAGCATAGATTCCATCCATACAAATAGAGAAATGTTATCTGTGGCAGTCATATCGGTTACGCTTGCGACATGACAAATAAAGACTACCAATCTGCGAAAAAATCGCTTGGTCAGCATTTCCTGCGCGATCACAACGCGATTCAACGCATTACGCATGCCATTCCCAAAGGTGCGAACGTCATTGAAATAGGCCCGGGGCCTGGGGCTATCACCGAGTCGCTGCTGGAACGCGTCAATAGCCTCGCCGTGATCGAGATGGATGATCGTTTTGCCGCGCACTGGCAAGGAGTTGCCGAACAAAACAATAAACTATCGGTGATTCATGGCGATGTGATGCAGGATCTGGATGCAGCTGTGACATCTGTTCAGCCGGAGTGGATTGCCGGCAACCTGCCCTACAACCTCAGCGGCCCACTGACTGCCATGCTGGCATCCTACAACCTCTCCGGCGGCATGGTGCTGATGTATCAGCGCGAAGTGGCCGAGCGCATTGCCGCCGGCCCCGGCAGCAAAACCTATGGTGGCCTGTCTGTGCTGGTGCGCCATTTTTATGATGTAAAACGCTTGCTCACACTGCCGCCCGGTGCATTTTCGCCGCCGCCGAAAGTGCATTCGGCTGTGATTCTGCTGACCCCGCACGGCAACACGCCGGCCTGTGCATATTGGCAGCTTCAGAAAACCGTGCGTCAGGGCTTCGCGCACCGGCGCAAAACCATTGCCAACAATTTCCGTGGATCAATCACGGCAGAGCAGTTCGAATCGATCGACATTGACCCGCGCAAACGGCCGGAGCAACTCGGTTATGAACACTGGGGCAAAATCACCAATCAATTGCTTGGATAAGCGTAATCGTCACCCCCAATAACCGGAACGGTGCTTAACTTCACCGGCAATGATTTGCCACTTGTACTGCTCTATCGCCGCCTGAGCTCTTGATACGCCATTCAAGGGGACTGCGCCGGGCTGATTTGAGGTGAGATCTGCCAATATGGTTTCTTGTCTGGACTGTCCATGACTTGATAGTGGATTCACCGGTATATTTCGCGCATAGATAGCCGGACTGGACGCGGGAGGAGCTGCGGGTTTTACTGCTGCCATCACATGCTCACCAATATCCTGACCTGTAAATGCATCCAAAAATACGTTGGCAATGGCAGAAATCGCCCCGGAAATAAAACTGCCAAAAACGCCACCGAACAGAGTATCACCGACAATTCTGGATGCATAGCCCATATGATCACCGGTCAGTTTACGATAAATTGTCGATATGATCGGGATGTGTTGTAGAGGATTAATGGCATCAAGAATATCCCTAAAGCTGAACGAGCCTGTCTCCCATATACCGGATGGTTTGTCCGTGTTGCCATGCTGCTCCCGGATGGACATGGACGGTGGAGACGGTGGGAGCGCTGGTCGGGAAGCAACAGCCAATCCGGGTGCAATGTCCTGCTTGCCTGCTGGTTTGTGTACAGCGAAGGGCATCGAGATATGTGATACAATTTGCATATCTGTTTGACAGCAAGGCTCATACCATATAAAACTACTTTGTATTCCAATATGTTACGCTAAAATAGCCCGGTGTTGCAAGGCACTTTTAGCGATAAAGCGGAATATATTGCCCGTATGTGATTATGTCGCCGGTTCGGTGATCCATTGATCGAGCTCGCCGCGGCGTTCCAGCGCATAGAGATCATCGCAGCCGCCGACATGGCGATTGTTGATAAAAATCTGCGGGATGGTGCGTGCGCCGGGAGCGCGATCCTGCATTTCAGCCTGCCGCTGAATATCCTTGCGGACATTGTATTCAGAGAATTCGAGGCCTTTTTTCTTCAGTAGCGACTTGGCGCGTGAGCAGTAGGGGCAGAAATCGCCGGAATAAACTTCAATGTTTGCCATATGTAAAAACCTGTCCTTTCTTTGTCGTTATCAAACTATCCCGGAGCTGCGGCTTTAGCCGCGCTTTATCACGCAGAAATGCGCGGCTAAAGCCGCACCTCCAAAATCTCACAGAAGCAACGATGAATCAGTGCTTCAGCGATGTACGCGCCAGCGATAACACCTTGACCGGTTTAGCCAGTTTCAGGCTGGCGCGGGCGGCGTAATGCAGTGTTGAGCCAGTCGTCAGAATATCATCTACAATCCAGATGTCATCAACCTGACCGGCCAAATCCTGCCAGAGCGGGCGATAGTCGTCAGCCAGTGCGAATGCCTTACGCAGATTCTTTCGCCGCGCCTGACCGGACAGCGCCGATTGTCTCGGTTGTTCACCAATGCGCCGCAATATCCGCCAGTCCCAGGCGCACCCTGTGCCCTCAGCAATCCAGCGACACAAATTGGCGGCGTGATGCTGACCATTTTTACGCATGCGCGAGAGCGGCATGGGTACCGGCAACAGCAGACTGCGCCCGCCAATATGTTGGCGCAGCCCCGGCATGGATTGTTCCACCAGCCAGCCCACGCCTGCTTCATGGCCTTGCAGTTTCCAGCCCAGAATCGCCTCGCGCGCTGGCCCGTGATAACGGTATAAACTGAGCGTTTGCTGTTGTGCCGGCGGCTTATTCAGGCAATGGCCGCATGGCCCCGGCGCCATCGTTTCCGGTAATTCGCATCCACAACGGGTGCAGGTACTATGTGACCAGATAGCAATATCGGCCAGACATGCGGCACAGCAGTCGCTGCCAGCTGGCATTGGCGCATGGCAAAACAGACAGGCCGGCGGAAACAGCAGATCGGACAATCGGTTAACCGCATTGCTTACTTTGGTTGACAGCGTGTTCATGCCATCCAGCATGCCGGACATGGTTGATTCGCGCAATTGGTTTGCAGAAATTCCCGACACACGCCGCCGTCATTTTCGCGCGTCACAGCGCGAGGGCGTTACTATTGCGGTGAATGGTTCCAATCTGATCAACTTTGCCAGCAATGATTATCTGGGGCTCTCCACGCACCCGGCCGTCTGCATGGCGGCGCAAGGGGCGTGCACCAGTGCCGTGGGCAGTGGCGCATCACGGCTGGTCTCGGGCGACGATCCGATGCTGCACCGGCTGGAAGCCAGGCTGGCCGCATGGAAGGGCTATGAAGCCTGTCTGATTATCGGTTCAGGCATGTTGGCCAATTTGGGGCTGTTGCAGGCTCTGGCAGATCGGCATACGCATATTTTCGCCGACAGACTCAATCATGCCTCACTGGTGGATGGAGCGCGCCTGTCCGGCGCGCAGATGCATCGCTTCGCCCATCTCGATTACGAGCAACTGGAAAAGCAGATGAGGAAATACGCGGCTGAAAAACGTATCATCGTATCCGACGGCGTATTCAGCATGGATGGCGATTGCGCCGATGTTGGCGCATTGCTGGCGCTGGCAGATGCCCATGACACCCTGCTGGTGGTGGACGACGCGCATGGCATCGGCACGGTGGGTGACGACGGCAGAGGTTTGACCGCCATCCACCACATTGCCGGCCATGATCGTGTGATCGAGGTCGGCACATTCGGCAAAGCCTTTGGCAGCTACGGCGCATTTATTCTCGGCACGGATGAACTGATCGAAGGATTACGCCAGCGCCAGCGCAGCATGATCTATTCCACCGCCCTGCCGGTCGCCATGATTGCAGCGGCGGAAACGGCGCTGCTGCTGATTCAGCGCGGTGAACAGCTTGCACAGTTGCATGCCAATCTGGCTCGTTTCAAGGCCGGCGTGGAGGGAATGGATTTCATGCCGTCCAATACGGCCATTCAACCATTGATTGTCGGCTCTGACGCGCGCGCACTGGCGCTATCCGACGCACTGGCCGAGAACGGTTTTTTTGTCGCCGCCATTCGTCCGCCAACGGTGCCGGAAGGCACGGCCAGATTGCGCTTTACCCTGAATGCGGCACACAGTACGGAACAGATCGACCGGCTGACAGAATGCCTGAAAGGGTTGTTATGAAACCGTTGGTATTTCTGCATGGCTGGGCGCAATCGCGTCAGATCTGGCTTCAGCAGCGCGAGATGTTTCACGAAGCGCTGTATCTGAATCTGCCCGGCCACGGCGGTGCGGAAGCGGTTGCAACGGATGCGTGGTTCGACGCATTGGCGCAGCAGTTGCCCGAAACGCCGTGCGTGCTAGCGGGCTGGTCGCTGGGCGGCGAGCTGGCACTGGCGCTGGCGCAACATTTTCCCGAGCGCATTGCGGCGCTGGTGCTGATTGCAACCACGCCCCGTTTTCGCACCGGCGCAGGCTGGGCTCTTGGTTGCGATGCGGAACTGTTTGCAGGCTTTGAGGCTGCCGTGGCCAGTGCGTCGCCGCGCCTGTTGAATCGGTTTTTTGCCCTGATGCTGCATGGCGATGAGATGAGCCGCCGCGACTATAACGCACTGGCCAGGGAGGCGGTGGATCGTACGCATCCGGTTTTAGAGGCCGGATTGCGCGCCGGACTGACACTGCTGGAAGAACTGGACCTCAGGTCTGCGGTTGGAGATATATCTGCGCCGACGCTGGTGATGCACGGCGAGCATGATGCGATTGTGCCGGTCAAATGCGGGCGCTGGCTGGCCGGTTCTCTGGCGAACAGCCAGCTTGAACTGTTTTCCGCCTGCGGGCATGCGCCGTTTCTGACCCAGTCGGATACATTCAACACAACACTTTTTAACTGGTGGAGCCGCTTGTGAACGATCCCCACATTACAACGAGCCATGTCAAACGGGCTTTTTCATCGGCGACAGATAGTTATGACGCCCATGCCGTATTGCAGCGCGAAATTGCTGACCGTCTGCTGGCACATCTCTCCTTCACCAAAATCGAGCCGAAACGCATCCTCGATATCGGCTGTGGCACCGGCTATTTCACCCGTCTGCTGCACGATAAATACAGACGCGCCGAGGTTGTAGCGCTGGATCTGTCTGAAGCGATGGTGCAAAGCACACGCCGCCGCCATGCCCGGCGCATGCCGTGGCACGGCCATCATCGTCACCTCTGCGGCGACGCCGCTGCCCTGCCCCTGAAATCGGAACAGTTCGATCTGGTCTGCTCCAATCTGGCCATGCAGTGGCTGCCCGATCCGCAATCGATGCTGGAGGAGATGCGGCGCGTTCTGGCGCCGGGCGGCCTGATGCTGTTCTCCACCTTCGGACGCCGCACGCTGTCTGAATTGCGCCAATCGCTGGCGGCCATTGAACCGCAGCGCGCCGGCCATGTGCTGCCGTTTCCCGATGTCACATCGCTCGGCGACGCCTTGATGAAACTGGCCATTGAATTGCCGGTCACCGATACCGACCTGTTCACCCTGACCTACCCCGACACCATCAGTTTAATTCGAGAGCTCAAAGGGTTGGGCGCCTCCGCCTCAGCCATTCGCGGCCGCAAAAAAGGGCTCTACGGCCGCGACCTGATTCGCAGGCTGGAGCAGGCATATGGCGACCAGCATCGCGGCAAGGACGGCAGGATCTATGCTACCTTCGAGGCGCTCTATGCCCAGGCCTGGTACAAAGAGGCGGGTTACGAATTTAGCGACAATATGATTCCGATCCGGGCAGCAGGCGATATTCACCCTGGTGGGGTTTAGTCTGAATAACTCAGAGTATCCTTAAAAGTACCAGTCCACACGCAGGGCATACAATGATTCCAGCGTAGCGAATTCACTGCTGCCGGCACCTTGTGGCAACTGCACAAAGCCCTGAACATCCACATTTTCAAGCACAGACCATTTCAGCGATGGTGATATAAACGCCCCACCCCGCTGCGGGTCGGCAATCAGCAGCAGATCAAAGTGCCACAGCGGCGTCAGATCGTAACCCAGCAGGCCGCCCAGCAGGTGCCGAACCCGGCCATTCAGGCGATCCTGTATCTGCCGGATGGCGCCTGCCGCACCGTTATAAAAATACTCGATCGCCATATATAATCCATTGGGCAGCAGGGATGGATACCAGGTATAATCCACACCAGTCGAGAGCTGACCATAGCCACCCTGACGCGTATTTCTGGCCTGCATCCACTCCAGCCGCACGCCGGCATCGCCCAGATTGCCGGTGATATCCAGACCGAACATATTTTCATCATTGATGCGCCCGCCCATCAGCGCCACATCGAATTCTCCGAATGTATCCTGCCACCTGAGCGCCAGTTTGCGCGAGGTGCGGCTGGCAGTGCGGGCCGGCGCAGCCACAGCTGTCACACTGCCATTACCACCGTAATTCCATACAAGCATGCCTGCATCGACGCCCAGTTTCTGTTCCGGCTCCAGCGCCGTGGGTTGCACCGGATTGAAGCGATCAGTCGGATTCCATATGCGCCCCGATCCCCAGGCAATACGCTGACGACCGACTTTAAGTTGCACCGGCCCGTGCTCATATTCGAGCCAGCCGCGATAGAGCGTATGCCGCCAGTTCACATGCGTGCGCTGACTGATAGCGGCGCTGGCATCGATCCAGGTCGGCTCGGGGCGGGCAAGCGCCGCAGCCACGACAGGATCAGCCACCAGGCCGCCCCATAACAGTTCATGATCGTAGGCCAGATGGAAGCGAACAGGGCCGTAGTCGCCATCCATTTCCAGCCGCAAACGATTCAGATCCGTTGTCCTGTGCTGTTTCAGGCTGTCGCGGGTCTCAAACAGCAGATTGGTATATCGCCCCGAAAACTCCACAGCCGAAACCGGAGATAAACCAACCAACAGAAGCACGGAAACAACCAGAGCAGCGACCACAAAGCGCTTTGGCCTGATGCGTGAAAAAGAAACGGAAAACCATTGAACCGCAGATGGACGCAGATACACGCAGATGAAAATCAAATGCATAAGCATCATGTTGATGGGTATCTTGAAAAAACAGGCATCATGATATTTTCGGTTAAAATCTGTTTTTTTATCTGCGTCCATCTGCGTCCATCTGTGGCTCACATATTTTTGACTGATTCGTGTTCATTCGTGTGGATTCGTGGCTCACAAGTTTTTGACTGATTCTACTTTCCCATCCTGCATGGTAATCAGGGTGCGCGCCGATGCGATGACGGCCGGGTCGTGGGAAGCAATGACAAAAGTTGTGCTCTTTTCATCATTCAGTTGACGCATCAGGGCCATCAATGATTCGCCGGTATGCGAATCGAGATTGGCGGTCGGCTCATCGGCCAGCACCAGATCAGGGCCCGCCGCCAGCGCCCGCGCCACCGCCACGCGCTGCTGCTGGCCGCCGGACATCTGATCCGGCCGGCGCTTTTCAAAACCACTCAACCCCACTTTCGCCAGCCACTGGTCTGCCAGTTCAAACCGTTGTTTTTTATCCATGCCCTGCAACTGCAACACATAGGCGACGTTCTCGCGTGCATTCAGCACCCGAATCAGATTATAAGCCTGAAACACAAAACCCAGATGATGCAAACGAAATCCGGCTCGCTCAGCCACCGTCATGGCCAGCATATCCTGCCCGGCAATGGAGAGCGAGCCGGCATCCGGCCGATCCAGCCCGCCCAGCATATTGAGCAGCGTTGTCTTGCCCGATCCCGAACGCCCGGCCAGCACCACATAAGCGCCGCGCTCAATCGACAGATCCACCCCGTCCAGCGCCGCCACCTTCAGCTCGCCGCTATCATAAAACCGTTTCACTCCCCGCGCCGAAATCAGCTCATCACGCATTTAACCACCTCGCCCTGTTAACAAAACCTGTCACCGCAGAGTACGCAGAGTTCCGCAGAGTAAAAAACCAAAACCATTATGAAAGCCTGGTATGCCTTTACTCTACCCTTTCTTTCTTCTCTGTCCGGCAACACCGCAAACCTTCGGATTGCCCTTGTCCTCATCAAAGCCCCAACCAACCAGCAAGCGTGTCTTTTTATCTACGATGACATGATAATAACATGTGCCGCCATATCCAGGGTGTGCATAGTGTATGATAAGGTGATTAAGAATATACTCTTCTTTAACAATATATTTTTTTGCCGATTGATTATCATCAACGGTTATTTTGGAGTTTTGGCTGTTATAGACAAGAGTATCCATCGAATCGATAAATGCTCCATGCATACTAAATGTTGGACGAAGCCGCTATCGCGGAGAATGGATACGTTTTATTTTGAACAATGTAGCGTAGACCGAAAGTATATCCGTGTACATTACTCTACATCCCTCACAGGAGGATAAGCCCTTGCCCTTATTCGCGTTCATTCGTGTGTACAAGGTGAATGCCGCTTGCGGCAGAGAGAGTGCCCTGGGGTATTCGCGGTTCGCCCTTGACCTTGCTCTGTTCTTTCTCATACAATCCAAACCTTTAAGCGAACCGCGAATGGATGCGAATAGACGCGAATTAAATCAAAATCCTGAACCAAAAAAAGCTATCTTCAGGGGCTGTGTCAGGCTCCAATTTCGGGCTTGTCCAACAAACGGTTCAGATCGTGGTTCGCTTCGCTCTCACGATCTAACCTTATTCGTTCAAGGAAATAATGCTCCACCATTTCATTGTCGCACCGCATCAATAACTACTAATGTCCCCGTTTTCCAACCATAAACTGCGAAGCACGTCCTGACTATTCCTTTTTTTATCTGCGTTTATCTGCGTTCATCTGCGGTTAAATACTTTGATTTTCCTTGTTTTTCTTTGCGTAGCTTTGCGTTCTTTGCGGTAAATAGCTTTTGACGCTTTCAAATCATAACTCCCGCAAAGCATGCGCCGGTTGCAGTCTGGAGGCTTTCCATGCTGGAATCAGGCCGGCGATCATGGCGCCAAACAGGGCTGCGGCCAGAATCCGCAGCCCGCTGTCGGCCTGCAACAGCGGGTGGACGATCGGATCCATATACATAAACGAGAAAGCAATGGCGAACTGCGACAGGTCAATGCCGTGTTCGCCGTACCACAGCGACAGGCCACCGCCCAGCGCAAAGCCCGCCGCGCCGCCAATCAGTACCAGAATCACTGTCTCCCACACCACCATGGCAAAGATCTGGGCCGGCATCACCCCCAACGCCCCCATCAGACCGAACTCGCGCACCCGCTCATGCATGCTCATCAGCATTGTATTAAGCACTTCGGCCAGCACTACGATAATCACAATCAACAATACGATCCAGGTATAGGCGTCGGCAAAATCGGCCCACTGCTGCGCCATCGGATCAATATCGTACCAGCGTAATACCTCAAATGAGCCACATCCCAGCGCCGAAAGCGACATTTTCAGGGCGACGGCCAGCTCATTCACCTGATCGAAACTGTCCGCCCGGATGACAATATCGGTAATGGCTTTCCCTAAGCCGAGCCAGTGCTGCGCCGTCGGCAGCGGCACAATGACGATTAAGTTATCGACTTCCATAACGCCGGAATGAATCAGCCCGCGCACCCGGAACACTTCCGAAGCAATATCGCCACCGGGCACAGCCGCCATCACCACCAGTTTATCGCCGAGCCCAATACCCAGCCGATCCGCCAAACCATCGCCGACCACCGCCGCATGCACATCATGATCCGGTAGCCACGTACCGGCAGCCACAAAGCCGGACAACCTGCTCATCTGCTGTTCCAGCTCAGGCTGCACGCCGTAAATCTGTGCGCCGGCATTGGAGCCGGCGCTGGAGGCGAGACCGGAGGCGCGCACCCGTGTTGCGATGCCGCGAATACCATCTACACGGCTGATCGCTGCAATTACCTTGTCCGGATGTTCAATGCGTTGCGACAGATTGCGACTATCCTCGAACCCTTTGGCATGGATCTGGATATGCCCGGTCACCGTCATGGCGAAATTGGTTTTGATCTGCTGCATCCAGCCGTCATCCATGGCCGATAAAAAAGTCAGCGCCGCAATCCCGACTCCCAACGCCGCCGCAGTCAGCATGGTGCGCAGTGGATGCAACCACAAATTGCGCCACCCCAGCTTCAAGTAAATCGCCAGGTTACCCATTGGCAGATTTAAAATCCTGAACCGCAAAGGACGCAAAGTTCCGCAATGAGAATCCATAAACAGATACAAAGTCATTCAGTTCAGAACTTGACATCTCTTTCTTTGCGCGACTTTGCGCCCTTTGCGGTAAAAAGGGTTCAAACATTACATTCTCACACATGACTAATCGCCTCGACGGGTTCGAGGCGGGCGGCACGGATGGCGGGCCAGATCGCTGCAATGATGGCAGCAACAAGCACGGCCAGCACCGTGTCCAGCAGATGATCGGTATCAATTTCGGTATGCACCACCGGATTGATATAAAAGCGCGCCATCGAACCCATCTGACCCGAGAGATCAATCCCCGCCGTATGGAAATAATAGACCAGCAGCAGACCGGTCGTGATACCAACTGCAATTCCGGCCATGCCCAGCAGCACCGACTCGCATACAACCATGCCCGCCATCCGCATGCGCCCGCAGCCCAGCGCCATCATCACCCCGAACTCATGGGATCGCTCTAACATGCTCATCAGCACGGTGTTCATGATGCCCGCCCCGACAATCACCAGCACAATCGAAAGAAAGATATAGTAAAATGCATTCTCCAGCTCCACCCACTGCTTCATCATCGGATACATATCATACCATCGCAGCACTTCGTACGGCGCACCCAGCGTCTGCTTCAGGCTGGCTGTCACCGCTTCCAGCCGCGCCGGCGGCAGTTGCACCACGATTTCCGAATAGCGCCCCTCCATCGCCGTCATCTGCTGCATAAATCCGAGCGGAATGATAGCCAGTCCGCGATCAATACCCATTTCGCCGCTGGAGATGACACCGACCAGTTTTAACTTCTCTGCGGCCAGCGCACCATAACGATCTTCGGTCAGAACGATTACATCATCGCCGAGTTTCAGGCCGAGATTGCGTACTGTCGTCTCCCCGAGTACGCATGCAGCTTCGTGATTTCTTGTAAGAAAACGGCCACGATCAACCTTGGCTGCGATGCGGGTGGTGCGCCCTTCCGTGCCCGGATCAACGCCGAGTAAAATCAGCCCCTCGGAGGTATCTTCACCCGCTGCCAGCGCAAAGGTGCGCAATCTGTAGGTAAAATTCCCTGCGCCATGTTGGGCCAATAACTGCTTTAATGCAGTGCTTGCCCGTCCCGGATCAGGTACGGTTTTTGCCAGCTTGGGGTGGCGGAAATAACCGTTGGCATGAATCTGCACGCTACCCACAATCACCTGTTGCAGATTGAGCATCATGGAATTATGCACACCGTCGTTAAAGCCCCATAAAAAAATCAGCGCCGCCAGCCCCAGCGCAACCGCAGCGACCGTAATCAGGCTACGGCGACCATTGCGGATCATATTGCGCCAGGCCAGCGACAGCATCAGCGGCCACTTCCGGTCCGGCTTCGACGTTCATGCATGGCAGCAGCGCCAACAGCGCCATCACTATCAATGGATATCTCATGACACCATCATAGCCGTTTTCCGCTTTAACGTGAAGCATGCATCATACTACTGTTTGTCCCATCCGCGACTTTCACGCACAATATGGCCGATGCGTATTTTACTGGTGGAAGATGACAGACGGCAGGCAGAATTTATCCGGCGCGGACTGGAACAGGAAGGTGGTTGTATCGACCATGCCGCTGATGGCGATCATGGCTTCAGCCTGGCGCTGTCGGCGCCGTACGACATCTTTATTTTCGATCTGATGTTGCCCGGAAAGGATGGCATTTCGTTGATTCACGACATTCGCGCCAAAGGCATTACCACGCCGATTCTGGTGCTTAGCGCCCGTAATTCCGTAGATGACCGGGTGCAGGGCCTGCGCGCTGGCGGCGATGACTATCTGGTCAAACCGTTCGCCTTTTCCGAACTGGTGGCACGTCTGGATGCTCTGCATCGCCGAGCCACGGGATTGGCCGAGCCTGCCCGCTTATATCTGGCGGATTTACACATGGATTTGCAACGACACAAGGTCTGCCGTGGTAAAGCTACGATTGACTTGCAACCCAAAGAGTATGTGCTGCTGGAGTATCTGATGCGCAATACCGGTCGTGTTGTCTCCAAAACCATGATCATGGAACATGTTTGGGATTATAACTTTGACCCGCAAACCAATGTTGTTGAAGCGCGCATCTCCCGTTTGCGCGAAAAAGTGGATCGCCCGTTTGAACCCCACCTGATTCATACCGTACGCGGTGTTGGCTATGTTTTGGAAAATCGTTCGTAATTATTCGGATGTAACCATGAACTGTTATTACGCCCCCTCTCCAAATGGGGGATCTGCATTGCTTGCACAATGAATGTATGACTCCTGTAAAATAAAACCTAACCAAATAACAAGGCTGAATTAAGCCTCAGTTCACTTCAATGGATGTACAATCGGCATCTGAAACAATACAGCTTTTTCATCCTGATGCGCTGTTCCGATATGGATGTCGGGGAAGATTGTTTTTCTAACTTCAACAAGGAGGTCTTCGTGAATAATAAAACAAAAAACTTTGTCGGTGCAGTATTTGCCAACCCAGATGACGCACGTAAAGTTGTCGAGGAAATGATCAACCATGGCTTTGCCATGGATCAGGTTTCTATCCTTCACAAAGCGGGCGGAATGGGGGACGACTTTCTCGGCATCGCCTATAGTAATGAAAAAGAGCGTTTTAAAGTCTGGGGTGCCCATGGTGCCCTTTGGGGTTCAGTGAGCGGACTATTAGCCAGTGCCGCAGGATTTATGCTGCTACCCGGCATTGGCCCGGTGTTCATTGCCGGCCCGCTAATTGACGCCATTGCCGGTGCTGCAGTGGGAGCCGGTGTCATGACCACAGGCGCTGCTGCCACCCACCTGAGCATCGGCATGCGCCGAATCGGCATTCCGCCAGACAAGCTGGAGATTCTTCATCAGGCTATTATGGATGGTAATGCGGTCCTTTTAATGCACTGCGGGTACGATGACCCGGAGCTCTGGCGACAGCGTATGAACTGGAAAGGAGCTGACCCCGTTTTCGTCATGCCCTGATGGCTCTGATAGTGTTCGCGGTGTAAAACCACCATCTTATCCACAGATGATATTTTTGCGGTATTAGCGCAGACCATGCCAAAGCAATGTCTGCCAATACAGATAACTGTCGGCTCATTCGGCACGCACCAGTTTGCCGGATGAGCCGGAAAAAAGGAGGGGTTTCATGTCATTTATGTTGTTATTGGTTGGTTTACTCGCTGTCGTCAACCCATTGGGGGCGCTGCCGATTTTTTTATCCATGACAAACAAGAACGATCCGAAGGCGGATAATCGCACAATTAAACGAGCTATCGTAGCTGTCACGCTAATTTTATTGATTTCTGCGTGGGCAGGCGACTCCCTGTTGGGCTTCTTTGGCATTACCATCAACGCATTCAGGACTGCTGGCGGACTATTGATTTTATTGATGGGCATTGCCATGCTGCATGGTAAACAAAGCCATGTTCAACATACCCCCGATGAAGCCGAATCAGTCAGTCATAAAGAAGATATTTCCGTCGTTCCGTTGGCCATCCCTCTAATGGCGGGGCCTGGTGCAATCAGTCTGGTTATTCTTGATGCGAATAAAATAGGCGGTTGGCTAGGCGAGTTCAAGCTTGCGCTCGCTATCATATCGGTCGCTGCCATTGCCTGGCTGGTGTTACTGATAGCAGAAAAGATGCGCAATCAACTCGGCGTTATTGGTTTGAACATTATAACACGAATAATGGGGCTTATCCTTGCGGCAATTGGCATCCAGTTTATGGCTGATGGCATCATCCATTTACTGCCAGGATTGGCATAACTCATTTCAGGTTTAAAAGCGGAGCAGCCATATATATACACATATATTGATGCAATTATCCAAGGATTTAGCAGCTGAACTTTCCAGTGCTACTGGCTTTACATTGAGTATAAAATAAGGAGAAAACAGTGATTCAGGACTGCGTTTCGACAAAACATGCAACCACCTTTCTGGTGATGGGCGATTACTCATAAATGTTCAAAACACTTCGTTCCAGACTGACGCTATTGCATGCCATTATTTTCGCATTCGTGGCTTTGGGTGTAATGGGATTCGCATATTTCACTGTTTCCAATCAATTTATGGCTTTTATTACTGAAGATCTGCAGGACACAGCCCACGAATTTATCGATGCCTACGAAGTAAGCGGCATGAGTGAATTACATAATGAAATTACACGGGAGTCATTACTACACGGGGTCAACGACTTCTCCGCCCGTTTTATCAATACCAGCGGTAAAACCCTGATTCAAGCGATGCCTCAAACATGGAAGTTTCCCCTCCCTTTGCCGGAGTTTTCGGACAACAGTGAGCAGTGGTTTGAAATCGTGGTCAACAATAAAGGTGAAGAGGCAAAGATTGTCAGTGTTCCCATTCAGGGACATGGCTGGATTCAGATTGGACTATCACTAAAAAACTATCATTTCCAAATGAATCACATCCAGCGAGGTTTTGAATGGGCGTTACTTCTTATCGTTATGGTTGGCATCATAACAGGTTGGTGGCTAGTTAGCCGAGCTCTGTCCGGGGTCGAACTGGTTCGTCGAACAGCGATGGACATAGGCGACGGAGATTTCGAGAGCCGCCTGAATCTGACAGGACATGGACAGGAACTGGTTGAACTGGCCGAGGCATTTAATCTCATGCTGGATAAAATTCAGAAGTTGTTAAAAGATATGAGAGATGTAAGCGATAACATCGCCCATGATCTGCGCACCCCCATCACACGTATCCGTTGCATGGCTGAAACCGGACTGATGACAAAAAAAGGGCACAACGCTGAATGCGAGGAGGCACTAGCGGATATTGTCCCCGAATGTGAGCGGCTATCCGCCTTGATCAACACGATGCTGGAAATTGCACAGACCGATTCGGGTGTTATGACGATGGAACATAAACCGGTTGATATGGCCAAACTGCTGTATGAAGTTTGTGATCTTTTTTCACCGGTTGCAGGAGATTCCAACATTGAACTGAAACTTGAACTGCAATCTGATCATCTGACAGTTCTGGGAGACAAACCACGGCTACAGAGACTGATGGCCAACCTGGTAGACAATGCAATCAAATTTTCGCCGGCAGGAAGTCACATCACGCTCACCGCTGACAAGCAAGAGAACCTGATTCGACTTTTTGTTACCGACCATGGCATGGGCATTGCCGAAGATGACATGGCGCATATTTTCGAGCGTTTTTATCGTTCGGATCGGAGCCGGAGTATGCCTGGCAATGGATTGGGCCTGTCATATGCGAAAAGCATCATCACAGCTCACGGCGGAGAGATTTGCATTCACAGTCAACCAAAAAATAATACGACGGTATGCGTGACATTACCTTCAACGTCTGATGAGAAATATGACCAAACGGCAAACTTTGGTTAAGTGGTCATTCACCTTATTTGTTTATTCTTACCCACATACAGATATCCCCGTTAAAGATCGGATATTTGTAAATTAACGACCAAAGGGGTATAGAAAAATGAATAAAAAAAGGATGATATCAATCATCAGTTCAACTGCTGTTTGCGCATCAGTATTTGCTTTTGGCATTAGTGTACAGGCAGGAGAAAAGTCAAAAATAACAAGCACAACCAACGTCAAGGCGCTTTCAACACTCAATGATCAGGAAGCTCAAGCTGTCTCTCAAGCGGCGGCTCGGGTTCTTTATCATACAGAACGAGCCAAGATTGCTATTGGTGACAAGAAGAAAGGTGAAGCCCTCAATCAGATAGACCAAGGTATTAAACTGATCAGAATCATTGAGAAAACGGTACCCAGATACAAAATAACCACAACCATCAAAGCATCCGGCCTGAGTTATAAAAATACAGATAAAACTGCTCAGCGTTATGTGACGGTAAGCAACAACTCATTTATTGAGGATGTTATTACGCCTGTTATTCAAGCTAAAAAAGGTAGCCTGTTTCACCACCACAGCAAGGCTGCTGTAGCCCCAGAAGAAGATTTTTCCATGGTGGATAGAACCACGGTAAGACTGGACACATTTTTAGCCAAACGGATGCTGGCTGTTGCAAAAACAGATGTAAAAGCCAACAAAATGACCGATGCCGGCAACGCCCTGACTGCGATTCAAGCCAGTGGTGTTATTATCGACACAGCGTCTGTCGAATTACCTTTGGCACAGGCTGCTGATGATTTGTATCTGGCACAATCGGAAATGTCCAACCACCATTACAGGAATGCATTGGCAACGCTAAAAAAAGCGTCTGAAAGTTTGAAATTATATGGTAAAATGAGTCACAATACTCATAGCAAAAGGGTGAGTGCAATAACAACTGAAATTGATAAGTTAACATCCACCATTGACTCCCACCACAACAAGAAAGAAATTGCTGCCTTGATGGATAAATCCAAGAGCGATATGACAGCCTGGTGGCATGAAGTAAAAAGTTGGTTCTAACGCACACGAAGTAATAGCACTTGCATAATTTTCTCACCCCGTGATAACTGTTTCAATTTCACGGGGTGAGAAAACCCACGCGATACGTGCAACTGCTATAGATGGAGCTGATACCTTGATCACAAACCGATTCAACAACATGAAGGTTACCCTGATAACCTGGCTTACTCCGCAGCTGATCAGATGTATTATCTCATCGCTGTCGGTCACTATTCGCTGGAAATTTATCGGTAATCAGTATGATTCTGAATCCGACGACCAGCACATCTTCGCCTTCTGGCATTGCAGGTTGTTGATGATGGGCACCGGCCTGAAAGGCTGTAACGGCTACACACTGATCTCTTCACATCGTGATGGCGGATTTATTGCCGACACGCTCGCCTTGCAGGGCTTCAAAACCATTCGCGGCTCTTCAACGCACGGCGGTGCCAGAGCATTAATCCGGATGATTCAAAAGTCCAAAAGTGAATCATGCGATTTCGGCATGACACCGGACGGTCCGAAGGGCCCTCGGAGCGTGGTGAAGCCTGGCATTATTATGCTGGCGAAAAAAACCGGCGTGAAGATCTACCCTGTAATGTGGGCCACCTCGGGGTATTGGCAAATTACATCATCGTGGGATCATTTTTATATCCCCAAACCATTTTCCAGAGGCGTTTTTGTATTCGGCGACGCCTTATTCATCGCCGAAGATGAGTTGGTTGAGGATGCGCGTATCCGAATTCAGTCCGCCATGGATGCCGTGCAGGAAAGTGCCGACAGACACTTTTGTGCATATTAATGACCGTTCTGCGTTGCTTTCCTATTTAAGCCACCGTCAATAGAATCTGCACCCACCCCAGTGCTATCAAAACTTCATCATATTAAGGCATACAAATGAATGTAGAAGAAAAAAAGACGGAACAAATACAATGGACGCTAAGGATTCTCAACTGGACAAATCATTTTGCCAGACTGATCATCAGTCTGGCTCTTGTAGCTGCGACCATACTCATTGCCGCAGTATTTTTTCACGATGTTTACTCTGCATTGATAACACGCCCATTTATTACGGGCTTTATTCATGCTATCGGCGCCCTGCTTTTGCTATGGACAATGGTAGAACTCATCGATATGGAGAAATGCCTTCTGCATAGTGGGTCAGTGGACATTTCCGTTTTTATTGAGGTGGCGCTCGTAGTCATGGTGAGAGAGGTTATACTGCTGCCTGTACGAGATGTTCACCCGACATGGGTTGATATCGCCATGTGGACGGGTGCGACTGCGCTGCTGGGTTTAACCTTTTTTCTAGTCAGACAAGGGCAGCGCTGGAAACAGGATCGAAAAATGCCTCCCTGCCAAACAAAGGGGTTAAAAAAACTTTAATATGAGTTTCACATGCAGGTCACAACGTCGCTCCAGAGTTCGTCGCGTCTGGTGCTTCCCCTCCCTCCTCTTTGCATCAGGCCACCTTAAAGGCTCTGTAATCACAGGGCCTTTTTGTGGTTAGACAGGCGATGAACAGAGGGAAAATGGCGATGCCATGTAATCATTTGACGGGGTCACAGGCACGGCTATGATGCCACTATCTATATTATTATATTTGGAGAGAATAACATGCGTAAATACCTACACATTACAATGGCTGCATTATGCTTGACCGTGCTGCCGTTTGCCAACGCTCAGGCGCAGGATTTCGATGGCGATAATGATATCAGACTCGATTCGGACAACGATTTTGATATTCACCCCTATGCCGGTTTCGCGGTCGGTGCTTTTGGCCTCGAACTCAAAGACAGCACCGGATTCAATCAAAAGAAGACCGTGTTCGGCGGTTTCGGCAAAGTCGGGGCTGATATCGGAGACTATCTGGGCGCGGAACTGCGTTTCGGATCATCAGCCTCGGGCACCACAGGCAATGTTAAACTCTCCGACAGCTACTTCATCTCCTATCTGGCCAAGTTCCAGTTTCCTGTCACAGTTGACTTCCGCCCCTATGCACTGGTCGGCGGCACCACGGCCAAGTTCAAAAAGACAACGGCGGGCGTAGAAAATTCCAAATCTAAAACCGGCTTCAGCTACGGCTTCGGCGCTGAATATTATTTGCAGGATAATCTGTCGCTCGGCGGCGAATGGATGCAGTACTGGACCAATGTTAAACTCGGTTCGGCCATCGGGCCAAACAGTGAAGCCAAGCTATGGAGTGCGACAGCAACTGCAGCTTATCACTTCTAAACAAAAAATATCCCCCCGGCTTTGCCGGGGGGATATTTTTTTATTACGTTTAGTTTGAGGTATATCCGATTGTGGAGGTGCAACCTTGAAAATAATCCCCTGTATTCAATCGATAATTTTAGCTGTGGTGGTAACAACTTCCATACCCCCCTCTGTTTTTGCCTCTGAGCAACATGTCGCTATACCGGCCGTTCTGACCGATATGGAAAAACATACTCAAGAAATGATTGGCTCATTGCTGGCAAAAGATGGGGCAACCTCACACAAGTATTTTCAGCAAATAAAGGATGATGTAAAACAGCTACATGAGCAGATGGAAGCCGGCCGGTTTAATGAACGCCGTTCTCGTGAATTGCTTATGACCTATTCGTGGATGCGAGTGATTGGCATAGAGATGAGTGACAAGTCGTGGGTTGGGGCTGCAGTGGCCGCCAACCAGCTGAGCGCCATGTTGGTACAGACTACGCACTTCCCGACACTGACACGACGAGATGTGGCCTGGCTATATTATCTGGGCAGAGAAGTCGAATTGCTCACCATGGAAAACCCTGAAGCTAACGCCGATTTATTAGACGTGCGCCTCATTACCCTTGAAAACACATGGAAACGTGTCAGAAAAGAGTTAATCAAGGATTTCAGGAAGAAGCCACTGGTCGAACAGGGCGATGCGTTACTTAAATCCTTAAAACAACAACCGAAACAACCGGCTCAAATAATCTCATCGGCCAAGAAGTTGCTGACATTTGTCCAGCAGTTAAGAAACAGTATATGACGATGAAGTAGTAAAAGATCCGTTCATGGACACTCTGATGACTTCATAAGAAGTCATCAGTCATGATCATGATCCGGCCCTGCAGCAGCATCCATCGCTTTATACTGCGCGGGCGTCATCTTCGGCAGCTGTTTCACAAATGCGGCCATAGCCCAGATTTTCTTATCGCTGTGGGTCGGCCCCCAGGCCGGCATGCCGGTCATTTTAATGCCGTTCTTGATCACCCAGAAAAGCTCCGCCAGCGTCCACTCTTCGGCTGCTTCCTGCAGTTTGGGCGGTTGCGGCATCAGTCCCTTCCTGATCTCGGATGATTTGACACCCGGTGCCAGATGGCAACCCACGCACATCTCCCGATAGTGTTCAAAACCCTCAGTGATTATCTTCGGGTCATTCAGCGGCGGCGCTATGATCCCCTTCGCCTGATAGTGTATGGATTGATCCGAGGCCGTGCTCAACAGCCAGTCGGTCAGGGCGCTGTGCGGATTGGTTGCAGCAACATTAATCATGCCCGAATAGACCAGCGCCAAACCGCCCCCCAAACCTAAAATAGCAATCATGACAAAACCCTTGATGCAGTTCATAGCAGCCCCTTTATCTCACATTTTTTCCGAATTCGGCGGCTATCTTAACCCATTACACACCAAAGATGTAGTCCGGCATTCATCCGGGTAATCAACTAAGAATACTTTGAGTTGAGAGCAGGAGGGAGGGATACCATCCAGTTTGATATGATGTGATGGGATTGACACGAAGGACAAAACATCTACTGTTCGCGCTGTCAAAAGGTTTGTCAAAAAGCTGCCAAAAACAGCATGACATTCTGCTCAAATGGTACCTGCCGGAGTGGTGAAACTGGTAGACACGCTGGATTCAAAATCCAGTGGCTTCACGGCCGTGCCGGTTCGACTCCGGCCTCCGGTACCAACAAGAAAAAGGGAATGACTCAATGTCATTCCCTTTTTCGCGTTA
>JALUWF010000019.1 GCA_027019785.1 Mariprofundus sp.
TAGCCGGTGCGGGGTGATCCTGTGCGGCGATATACCGAGGCGATATCGGACTGTTGCATGGCAATGCGTTCGAGTTGATTGCCAATGCGGTCGCTTTCACGCAGCGATGTGCCCGGCGGCATGGTATATTCCACCAGAATGGAGCCTTCATCCATGGGCGGCAACAGCGACGCCCGTCCGCCGATAGCCAGGTATGCCGCCACGATCACGAAAAGTACGGCTATAGCCATCACAGTTTTGCGATGCGCCAGCGCCAGCGTAAAAATGTTCTGCACCCGTGTTTGCATGCGACGCACTCGATCCGGTATTGGCGCGGTGGATGCAAACCAACGGGAAGCGGACAATGAAGGTACGAAAATCAGCGACAGGATCAGTGAAACCATCAGCGCTGCGCACACCGTCCAGCCGAACGGGCGCATGAACAAAGCGGCGATGCCGCCGATCATCAACAGGGGCAGAAATGCGGCCAGCGTGGTCATGGTACCACTTATGTCGGGGCCGGCAATTTCTATGGCGCCGTGGAGTGCAGTCTGCTCGGCCGTTTTATCGGCATCGTGAGCGTGACTGGCAATATTCTCAGCGACAATAATCGCATCATCCACGATCATGCCGATAGCCAGTGCCAGCGCCGTCATAGTGACGATATTCAGCGACAATCCCAGCGCCGACATGATCGCCAGCGTTCCCATCAGGGAAACGGGGATCGTCAGGGCGACGACCAGGGTTGGCCGAATCGAGCCCAGAAACAGGTACAGGACGAGTACGACCAGAACGGCCCCCAACCATAAATCCTGCACAATCTCATTTTTGGCGCGGGCGATGATTTCTGATTGATCGTAAAACTTTTGCACCGTCGCCCCTGCCGGTAACAACGATTGCAAACGCGCCAGTTCGGCATCCACCTGTCGCACAACATCCAGCGCACTGGCACCGGGCTGCTTGCGCACCAACAATGCTACCGCCGGTTTGCCATCGCCATGAATCGTATAATGCTTCGGAACGCGCCCATGGCTTATTTGGGCAATATCCCCCAGCAGGATCGGTTGTTTTATCGTCTGTGTCATCGACGTTGATGGTATGCGAATGACGATATGGCGCAGATCATCGAGCGAACGGATACGGCTATCGGAGCGCACCACCCATTCACGCCCGCCATCATGTGCAAAGCCTGCCACATCAACCTGATTGGCGTCTTTTAATGCCGCTGCGATATCCGCCAAGCTCAGATGCAGGCGCATCAGAGATTGCGGCTTGATGCGTACGATGAATGCTCGCTGTTCGCCGCCCAGCAGATCAATCCGCGATACGCCCGGAAGCTGCTTTAGCCTTGGCAGCAGGCGATAACGCACCGTGTTGAGCAGAGCTGCCGGATCAGAGGGGGATGTGATGGTATAACCACTCACCTCCTGCAGGGTGGTGCCGATTTGCTCCAGGCGAGGAACGACGCCATGCGGCAGTATCGCGAATACCTGTCCGAGTTTTGCCTGCACCAGTTGGCGGGCATCGTTGATCGCCATGCCCCAGTCGAACTGCACGCTGATTTGAGATATGCCCTGCGCCGAAGTCGATGCGACGCGGCGCACGCCGTTGATGCTGCGCATAGCCGTTTCAATGGGGCGGGTGATCAGTAAATCAACATCCTGCGCTGAAGCACCCGGCAAATGAGTGATGATATTCACCACCGGCACATCGAGCGCGGGCAACAGATCCAGCGGCATGCGCTGCCAGCCCTGTAGTCCTGCCAGCAGCACAAGCATCAGCCCGAGCCCCAGCAGCAGGGGGCGTCGGATAAAAGCATGAATGATACGCGCTAACACGGTCAATCCGGTGCGTGGTAGGTGCTGGAAAAATCGCGGTACAGCATTTCATAGACGCCTGTGATCGCAACCGCCTCTCCGGCATGCAATCCGGTGCGGATTTCCACCCGGGTCTGATCACGCAGGCCGATCCTGACCTGCTGTTTACGCCATTTATTTGTATCGCGAACAAATACAAAGGCATGACCCGCATCATCGCGAGCAATCGCGCTTGGCGGCACTGCGACTGCCTTGTGCGGCAGCAGAATAGCGCCCGAGAGTTGCGTGCCGGGCGTTTGCTTTAGGACAGCGTTGGTTCGGGGCCAGGTGATCCAGACCTGTATGCCGCCCTCAGCCGTTGTTTCAGGCATCACCGCTGATACCGCGCCTGCGATATCGACATGCGACCCATGAATCACGGCGGATTGTCCGACAAGGTTTGTGACATTACCGGGTGGAAATAAGGTGGCTCGGATGCGCAGGTGGTGGATATCAACGATGCGGGCAAGCTGGCTTCCTGCCTGTATATATTGGCCAACCTGCACGTTACGCGCTGTAAATACACCATCAATGGGTGCGCTGATGCGTATGCCTGAAACCAGCGAAACCAGATTTTGCCTGAGTCTGGAGATGTGGGCTTTAACCTGAGCCAATATGTTTTTTGCAGCATTGACCTGCTCGTTGGTGGCCAGACGCTGTTGTTTCTTGCGGTGCATCAACTGAAGGTTCTTTTTTGCAATTTCCAATTCATGGTCAACCTGATGGCGCTGTTGTTTTAAGTCCGTTATCCGGCTTTCTACCGCTTTGCCGGCAAGTTCAAACAGGATTTCACCGCGATGGACCTTGGTTTCATCACTGACTTTTAGTGATTTAATGCGGCCTGCGACACGGGATACGACCTGGACGGCATGGCGACTTTCCAGCTGGCCGAACCATGCAATGGACTGCTGAAACAGGTGTATACGCACCGTGTCTGTATCGGTCGCTTGTACAGCCTGTTTCGAAGCGTTATTAGATAGTGCACCGACAGCAGTCTCCGCGAATGCATTCAAACTTCCAGCCAGCATCAGTAGCATAAAAATTATCGGCAATCGCATCATATCTCTTTGCCGCGCCGTTCATTCATCATTGCACCCCTTCTGCATTTTTCTGTTCCGTCCGTTATTGGCGCGCCAGATTCGATAAACTATCAGGAGCACGCCGCTTGACAGCAACACGCCCACGGTAATCCATCCATAGATGTGTAGCAACTGCATCCATTGCCAAGCATGCATGATCGAATCGGCAGCATAATACAGACCAAGCCCCCAGATAGTACACCATAGCAATGCCCCCGCTGCATTGAATAGCAGGAATGTTTGCCATGCCATGCCCAGACTGCCGGCGGCAATGCCGTTGATTTGCCGAAACCCATCGACAAAGCGGGCGAAGAGCACGACCAGTCCGCCGTATTTTTGATAGGAAGATTCAACGCGTTCAAGAACAGACTGCGATACCGGTAAACGGGACAATACTTTTTGACCCCATCGACGTCCGATCAAATAACCCAGCGTATCGCCGCCGAAAGCGGCGATCCATGCTGTAATCAATACCGAACCAATATTCATATCGCCGTTTTTGGCCAGCAGTGCAGCAGCCATCAGACTTGCCTGACCTGGTGCCGGAATACCGAAACTTTCTACGAACAAGGTGCCGAAAAGGCCGGCATAACCATAGATATCCAACCAGTGACGGGCGATGATCAGAACATGGCTCATGCGACTGCGCCCGAGCGGCGATCCAGAAGGTATAACAGGACGGGTAAGACTAGCAAAACAAGCGGGAACTGCGCGATCAGTCCAAATACAATGGCTATAGCCATCGGCTGCAACATCGCGCCGCCTTCACCGAGCGCAAGTGCCAGCGGCATCAGCGCCAGAATGGCAGCCAGACTGGTCATGGCGATGGGGCGAAAACGGTTACGTCCGGCCTGTATATAATCCTGCAGGCGGTGCGCATCCGGCTGACTGATACGGCGAAATTCCGAATAGTAGAAAATGGCAGTTTCGGTGACGATGCCGATAATCATGGTCAGCCCCATCATGGAGGTAATATTCAACTCGGTTGCTGTCATTCGTAAACCAAGGAACACCATCCCCATGGCCAGCAGCGGCATACTCAAAATAGCCAGCGCCGCCCTGAATCGTTCATACAGAAATAGCAGCAGCACAAACACCAGCGCAATGGCTGCGGCGAATACCTGTATCAGGCCGCGAAATGCTTTTTGCTGTTCCAGGTACAATCCGCCAAGTTCAACCCGGATATTGGATGGAATGAGGTTGGATGCCAGCATGGCTTTTACATCCGTCATCACCGAACCCATATCACGTCCGCTGATGCGGCCAGTTACCGCCACCATGCGTTTGAGGTTTTCCCGCGTAATTTGCG
>JALUWF010000020.1 GCA_027019785.1 Mariprofundus sp.
ATCTCTATGCTACCGTTTGCATCTTTACCTATTACTGTTGATGCTCCTACATAATCAGAAGTGGCTTTGGTAAGGATACCGTTCACTGTAAGTTCATGTACTGCTTGACCTGTGAGTGTTGCATTTACTTCTATGGATACATTTGTATCACGGTATGTAGTGTGGACACCTGAACTTGTAAAGGCTACTACTGAACCATTAAGGTCTGATTGTGATGTTGTATTTACATCGCCTACAGATATGATATGAGTCACTGTTCCGTTTGTATCTGTTGTAGTTGTAACACTTGCATTGCCATCGAGATTTGTGGAAGTTGTAGAAGTACCATTTGCATCTGTCGTTGTTGTTTGTGTTATATTAAAATCAGTACCGTTGGTAATTGTCAACCGCGGAGTTAAAATAGGCAGTATTTCGTAAGAAATATTACGAAAAGTAACCTTAAGCGACAAGGATTATTTTACTCCTTTACCTGATTTTTTAGTCTGAAACTTATACAAGTCTGAATCGACAAGACCTTCTTCCTTTTTCTCTTTAAGTCTATACGAATCTCCAAGAATATTTATGACATGGGAGTGATGTAAAAGTCTATCAAGGATAGCAGTTGTTACTACCTTGTCATTAGCAAATATCCCACTCCATTGACTGAAGACTAAGTTAGATGTAACTATAGTAGAACCTCTCTCATATCTCCTAGAAATGACTTGAAAGAAGTGATGAGCATCTTCTTTATTCATAGGAAAGTATCCTATCTCATCAATCACTAGCAGTGATGGAGCCATAATAGACTGCTTTATAAACGAGTCATATCTTTTTTCTCTCTTTGCATTACTCATCTGGAGGATTAGATCAGAGATAGTAATAAATCTAGCTTTTATTCTGTGTTGAACAGCTGCATAAGCGAGGGCAATAGCCAAGTGTGTCTTACCAACACCAGATTGACCAAGTAAAATTATGTTCTCTTTTCTCTTTATGAACTCTAATGTAGAGAGTTCTTCTATCTGTCGACGGTTAACTCCTACTGTAAAATCAAAGTCGAACTGTTCAAGTGTCTTTACCGTTGGAAATCCAGCCATCTTGGTAAGTGTTGCACGGGATCTAGTAGCACGATTGTCTGCTTCTAGTTTGAGCACTTCATAAAGATACTCACTATATTTCCAACTCTCTTTTGCAGCACGATTATCAAGCTCATGATGGTGCTCACTGAACATAGGTAGTTGCAACTCTTTACAGAGATTTTCAATTCTATCATTTAGTTCCATAGTGCACCTCCTGTGTAATAAGTATTATTCACATACTCTAGTGCTGGAATCATCATCAGTGCAACTACTGGGATAAACTCATCATAACTCTGCAAGTCTCTTGTAGGGATATGTATGTTAATTCTATCGCTGCTTTTACTATCTTGTGTTACACTTTTAGCCGTAGCTTTTATTGGGTGGATACCTTGATAAGGCTTAGGTAGGGGAAGCAACTGCAATTGCTCTTCTGCCAACAGATCAAATGGTTTCTGTAGTGTTGTATTATGCACTCTCGCGTTAGCTGTAAAGTCTAACCAGTCCATTACTTCTGCATTCGCATTATCAACAGTCATTTTATAGCCCATCATAGAGAGCCTTACTTTAAAGGAATTATGGAAACTGTATCTGAGATAGTGATTGAACCGTTCTACCTTACCTTTAGTTTGAGCACGATAAGGCTTACATACCCGTAACTTCATCCCACAGTGCTTTTCTGCAAAGTCACGGAATTGTTCGTTAAATTTATGTTTACCATAGCCATAGACATTTCTCTTTATGATTACTGTCTTCATATTGTCATATAAGCCCTCGTTAGGGATGCCTCCGAAGTAACTAAAAGCATTCATATGGCATTTAATGAGAGTATCTACTTTTTCATCTGTCACATACTCAACATAAGATGCACGAGAGTAACCCATCGTTGCCACAAAGGCTGACAAGCCATCTTTAGGAAACTCTACCCAGTCAACTTGCATCTGATGTCCTGGCTCTGTTTCAAAGCGGATGAGTTCTTCCTCATCTTTTACTTTACGACGAATATCATGGCGGAGAATGACATCTTGCATCCAACGAAGAGAGCCTCTGTAGCCTAACTTCTGTATGTCCTGATAGATTGATGCTGTTGGAACATGGAGACCTAGTTTATGAGCTTCCTCAAGTATCATAGCAATATTAGGAAGATACGGATCTACTGTGGTCTCTGTAGCTTCGCGTTTAATAACAGGCATATAGCCCTCTGGGAGTTTAGAGTACTTTATAACTGTATCTCTAGCAATATCTAGTTTACGAGCAATAGCACTTTTACTCATACCTTCTTTGAGCATTTTATGAATCATTTTTACTTCACCTTTTTTTAGCATAAGCCTCCTTTGAAATTATTCAAAAAAGACTTTAACAGAATTAATCTGTTTCTTTAAGCTTTGGGTTGTAAAAACTGTTTGTTAAGCAGCTTTCATACTGCCTATTTTAACCCAAATCTCGAAATAGAAAAATCATAAATGAAGTGCAAATACCGTAAAATACGAGGGAGAAGAGAGTAAAACCGTACCTGATACTTTCACCCAACGGGTGCGGTTTTTTCCATAAAAACGGAGTAGAATTATGACACAAACTATTTTAGATTTTGCTGTAGAAGCTACAGATGAAAAACTAACTCCACGAGCCGGTTCAATTCTTTTAGGCGAGTATCTAAAAGGCATAGGGCTTGATTCGTTAAGCGATACTCATCTGCCTAAGCCTCAGTCTAATCGTGCTTACGATTCTTCAAGCTATATATCCTCCCTTATCTTAATGTTGCATAGTGGAGGAAGAGTTTTAGATGATATTAGAACTATTCAATATGATAAAGCAATACGAACAATTTTAAAATTAAAAGACGTGCCTAAAGCGGATACTATCGGAAAGTGGTTAAAGAGAACTGGTCTATTAGGCGTCTATGGCATTGAAAAAATAAATAAACACTTACTTAAGTCTCACCTGAAATGCTGTGACAAGAACGAACTTATTCTTGATATTGACGCCACTGTTATTGAAGCCGAAAAATCTACAGCTAGATCTACGTATAAAGGTCCTCCTGGATATACTCCTATGGTTGGACATATCAATGGCGGCTTTTTAATTCACAGTGAATTTCGTACAGGAAATATAGCTCCGGCTGATACGAATTTAGAGTTTATAAAAAAATGTGTTAAACAACTTCCACAAGATTGTAGTTTAAAATGTTTAAGAGCAGATGGAGCATCTTATCAAGTAAAGATTTTAAACTACTGCTTTGAAAATAACATCACCTTTACAATTGGCGCGCATCTAAGCCCTTCAACAAGAGCTGAAATTAAAAATATATCCACATGGACTCAATATTCCAAGTATGAACAGATTGCCGAGTACATCGATACAATGAAACATGTTGAAAAAGCCTATCGTCTTATAGTCGTTAAAAAACGAATCACTCCCATGTTGCCACATATTGAAGATATGCTAACTCCCGAACAAAAAGCACAATACTTTGAAGAGCATTATCATGTTATAGCAACAAACGACTTGGAACACACAGCGCAAGAGATGTTAGAGTTATATAGACAAAGAGGAGAAACTAGCGAGAACAGGATTAAGGAACTTAAATTGGGATTCAATATGAACTATCTACCAACTTCTGATTTTATGGCGAACGCATTTTACTTTGCGATTGGAACTTTGGCTTACAATGTCTTTGTCTTATTTAAGCAGACTTTTGAAGAAGGATGGAAACGACATACCGTTCAAACCATCAGATATAAATTTTATAATATCGCTGGAAAAGTTATTCAACATGCGAGGAAAACCACCTTAAAAGTCAATAGCGAATTTGTGAATATACTCAATGAAATCAGACTTAAAAGCTATCAGGTATCTTTGCAATAAAATTTAAAAGTAAATAATCATGTTAAAAAACTCTTCCATCTCTATCAATATAACAGTGCCATTTTTTCTCAAAAATGGTTAAAAAAGTGCTATAAAACACAAATCAAAAGAGTCCTCTTAAGATTAGTAACTTCGAGATACTCTCTTCATCAATAATCCTATAAAATTCTCCAAAAAAGTATCTTGCGAGTGTTTTGATAAATATCTATTTCGAGATTTGGGTTTAACTCCGCGGTTGACATTTGCCTCTTCTTTAATTGAAACACTCAAACTTTACTTAAAT
>JALUWF010000021.1 GCA_027019785.1 Mariprofundus sp.
CCCGTGCAGAGAAATAGAATCTTTTTTTGCATGTATGGCCCCTTGTGAAGAAGATTTCTGAGTCGTGCAGGCTACTGTTTTGTTACAGTGGAGTCCGAATTATTGCCGATAATATCATCAGCTTGTAAGCATGCAGTTCTGTTTGCTCATGGTTTCTTAATGATGACACAGGCATGCTTCGCATCCGGTAATTTCCGCAGGTATGGACTATGACAAATAAACAGACAGACAAACAGACAGATAAACAGACAGACAAACAGACAGCAAGCGCAGCATCAAACGAACAATCACAACCCACATTCGCTGAACTGAATTTGCTGCCCGAGTTGCTTCAAGCCGTACAGGACGCGGGTTATGAAACGCCGTCCCCGATTCAGGCGCAGACGATTCCGTTACTGCTTGAAGGCAGAGACGTGCTCGGTCAGGCTCAGACCGGCACCGGTAAGACAGCGGCTTTTGCATTGCCACTGCTCTCGCGTATTGATTTAAGTCAAAAAAAGCCGCAGGTGATGGTGTTGGCACCCACCCGTGAGCTGGCCATTCAGGTGGCAGAGGCATTCAAAACTTATGCCCGTCATCTGAAGGGGTTTAATGTGCTGCCGATTTATGGCGGTCAGAGTTATGATATTCAGCTGCGCCAGCTCAAACGCGGCGTGCATGTTGTGGTCGGTACACCGGGCCGCGTGATGGATCATATGCGTCGCAAAACACTCAACCTGAGCAGTCTGCAAGCGCTGGTACTCGATGAAGCCGATGAGATGCTGCGCATGGGCTTTATTGATGATGTGCAGTGGATTCTGGAGCAGACGCCTGATGAGCGCCAGATCGCCCTGTTTTCAGCCACCATGCCGCCGGTAATTCGTAAAATTGCCCAGCAACACCTGAATAACCCGACACAGGTCACCATCAAGGTGAAGGAGCAGACAGCAGAAACGATTCGCCAGCGTTACTGGATGGTTAGCGGACGCAACAAAATTGATGCGCTGACTCGCATCTTGGAGGCTGAAGCTTTTGATGGCGTGATTGTCTTTGTGCGTACCAAAACGGCGACTGAAGAATTGGCCAATAAACTGGAAGCTCGTGGCTATGCGGCCACGGCTTTGAACGGCGATATCGCCCAGAAACAGCGTGAGGCGACTGTTAACCGGCTCAAGAAAGGCCATCTCGATATTCTGGTGGCCACCGATGTGGCAGCGCGCGGGCTTGATGTTCAGCGTATCTCGCATGTGATCAACTATGATATTCCGCACGATACCGAATCCTATATTCATCGCATTGGACGCACCGGCAGGGCAGGGCGCGAAGGTGATGCGATTTTGTTCGTGTCGCCGCGCGAAAAACGTATGCTCTATGCCATTGAACGGGCTACCAAAAAAAGCATCGAGCCATTCCAGATGCCCACTACCGAAGTGATTAACGATAAGCGCATCGCTGAATTCAAGGAGCGTATTAGCGAAACGATGGCATCGGGCGAAGATCTGGAACTGTTCAGCGATATCGTTGAGCAGTATCGCCAGGAGCATGATATTCCGGCTAACGAGATTGCCGCAGCGCTGGCTAAAATGGTGCAGGGCGACAAGCCGTTATTGCTCAAGGATCAGCCGCATTTAAGGGAGAGTTCGGGGCGCGAACGTTCCGGCTCAGAACATTCCGGACGTCAACCCCGTTCTGAACGTAATCCGCGTTTTGACGGGCCGGAAGATAAGCGTCGCAGCACGCGCAATCCATCCCGTGATCAGTATTCCGATGATGATATCAAGCCGGATCGTGAGCGCACCCCGCGCGGGCCGAAACCGGAACAGGGCATGCAGCGTTATCGTCTTGAAGTGGGTGAGCAACATGGCGTCAAGCCGGGTAATATTGTCGGCGCCATTGCCAATGAGCTTGGTCTGGAAAGCGAATTTATCGGGCGTGTGCAGATTCAGGATGATTATACTACGGTCGATCTGCCTGAAGGCATGCCCAAGTCCATTTTTAACGATCTGAAACAGGTGCAGGTATGTGGTCAGCGGCTCAATGCATCCGTGCTTGTATCCGGTGAAGCCGCACCTAGCCGCAGCCCCAAAAAACGTTTTAAACCCGGTGGCGAGGGTCGTCCGGGTCGGCATGGCTCAGCCGGAGCTCGCCCGACTGGCGGTGATGGCAGAAAACCGCCCAGACGTCGCAAAAAATAACTGCTGATAAAAAGCAAAGACAAAGCAGCATTTAATTCGCAAAGCATGGATGACGGGAGCAGGTGCATTCGACATAATACGCGACCCGAAATCCTCATGGTTCGGATACACAGTTTCAGGCGTTGAGTAATCAGCGGTTTTTATCAATTCTCAGGAGTTTACATGTCTGATCGCAGTCAGTTTTTTAATGCGCCGCTTGCCGATAGCGCGGTAACAGGCGCTATTGCCGCCGAACTTGGGCGTCAACAACATACGCTGGAGTTAATCGCCAGTGAAAATATCGTGTCCAGAGCGGTGATGCAGGCACAAGGGTCGGTGATGACCAATAAGTATGCCGAAGGCTATCCCGGTCGCCGCTATTATGGCGGCTGCGAGCATGTCGATGTGGTCGAGCGACTGGCGCAGGAGCGTGCGCGCGAGTTGTTTGGCGTAAAACATGTGAATGTGCAACCGCACTCCGGTTCGCAGGCCAATATGGCTGTTTATATGGCGTGCATTCAGCCGGGCGACACCATTATGGGCATGGATCTGTCGCATGGCGGTCATCTAACACACGGTTCGCCGGTGAATTTCTCCGGACGTCTGTATGAAGTGGTGGCGTATGGCGTGCGCGAGGATGACGAACTGATCGATTACGACGTCATGCAGAAGATGGCGGAAGTGCAGCGCCCAAAAATGATTATCGGTGGCGCTTCAGCCTATGAACGCCAGATTGATTTTGCCCGTATGCGCCAGATTGCCGATTCGGTCGGCGCGATTCTGATGGTGGATATGGCGCATTATGCCGGTTTGATTTCAGCCGGCGTCTATCCCAGCCCGGTTGGCCATGCGCATGTGATTACTACCACGACGCACAAAACCCTGCGCGGACCGCGCGGCGGCATGATTTTAACAGACGATGATGATCTGGCCAAAAAGATCAATTCGCGCATCTTCCCCGGTATTCAGGGCGGGCCGTTGATGCATGTGATTGCCGCCAAGGCAGTGGCTTTTGGTGAGGCGCTGGGCGATCAGTTCAAGGCCGATCAGAAACAGGTGATTGCCAATGCACGCGCGCTGGCAGCTACCCTGAACAAGGGCGGCCTACGCATCGTATCCGGCGGCACAGATTGCCATATGTTCCGGGTGGATGTGCGCCCACAGAGTATCACCGGCAAGGTGGCAGAAGAGGCGCTGGAAGCGGCCGGCATTACGACCAATAAAAATACCATTCCGTTTGATCCGGAATCGCCGTTTGTAACCTCCGGTATCCGTATCGGCGCATCTGTGATTACGGCGCGCGGTATGCAGGAGTCCGAAGCGCAGCTGATCGGCGAACTGATTTTGCAGGTGCTCAATGCGCCTCAGGATGAGGCGATTGCACAGGCTGTGCGTGAAGAGGTGCGTAAACTGACTGGTCGTTTCCCGATCTACGAAGACTAAGGTCGGGTCGGGAAAACCATGAACCGCGAATACACGCGAATGCACGCGAATAAGCAACGATCCACTCCAATGTCTGCCATTCGTGTCCATTCGTGTTCATTCGTGGTTCGTTGGCATGGTTTCAGGCGATAAATGTATTGTCCCTTTTGTTCCCATGACGATACCCGTGTGGTTGACTCCCGGGTTGTGGAGGAGGGCGCTGCCGTGCGTCGCAGGCGCGAATGTGAAGTGTGCGGCAAACGATTTTCAACCTATGAGCGGGCTGAACTACGCTTGCCGCTGGTGATTAAAAAGGATGGTGCACGCCAGTCTTTTGATCTGGAAAAGATACGTTCGGGTATGCAAAAAGCGCTGGAAAAACGGCCTGTTTCTGCCAGTCAGTTAGAGCATGGCACGAATGCGGTGTTGCGCGCGGTACAGGAGAGCGGCGAGTCGGAAATTTCTGTCGCCGCGCTTGGTGAGTTTGTCATGGAACAGCTGCGACACCTTGATGGTGTAGCTTATGTGCGGTTTGCCTCGGTGTATCGGGAATTCAAGGATGTGGATGAGTTTTTGACGGCCGTGAAAACAGCAGTAGGAACATAGGAGAAAAGATGTCTCTAAAAATTGCAGTATTGCCCGGCGATGGTATTGGTCCGGAGATTGTTGGTGAAGCGCTGAAAGTGCTGGGCGTGTTGAATCGTTCATTCGACCTGGATGCCAACTGGCAGGAAGGAACGATTGGCGGCGCCGGTTATGATGCCGATGGCGATCCCTACCCGGAAGCAACGCGCAGGCTGGCGCACGGCTCCGATGCCGTGCTGCTCGGCGCAGTAGGGGGCCCGCAGTGGGAAATGCTGGATAAGCAGCTACGGCCGGAGGCGGGCCTGCTGGGCATTCGCGAAGATCTTGGTCTGTTTGCTAATTATCGCCCCACCAAAGTTCACTCTCAGCTGCTTGATGCTTCTACGCTGAAGCCGGAAGTGATTGACGGTGTCGATATTCTGGTGGTGCGTGAGCTGGTGTCCGGTATCTATTTCGGCCAGCCGCGCGGCATTGAAACGGTGGATGGCGAACGGCGCGGTTTCAACACCATGGCTTATACGGAATCCGAAGTCCGGCGTATCGGGCGTACGGCTTTCGAGGCGGCGCGCCTGCGCTCCGGGCGGGTGTGTAGTGTCGAAAAAGCCAATGTGCTGGATGTGTCCGAATTGTGGCGCAGCGTGATCATTGATCTGCACGCATCGGAGTTTTCTGATGTCGAACTCTCCCACATGTATGTCGATAACGCGGCCATGCAGCTGATTCGCAATCCGCGTCAGTTCGATGTCATCGTCACAGGTAACCTGTTTGGCGATATTTTATCCGATGAAGCATCTATGCTGACCGGCTCCATCGGCATGTTGCCATCTGCCTCCATCGGTGAAAAATTCGCCATGTATGAGCCAATTCACGGCTCTGCGCCGGATATTGCCGGTCAGGACAAGGCCAATCCGCTGGCTACGATTCTGTCGGTAGCCATGATGCTACGCTTTTCGCTGGATCGCGCTGATCTGGCCGACAAGGTGGAACAGGCGGTGGAAAACACGCTGGATGCAGACATTCGCACGGTGGATCTGGCTTTTGGCGGTGCGTCTTCGGTCTCCTGTTCAGCCATGGGCGATGCCGTATGTGCGGCGTTAGAGGAGCTGGCCTGATGCGCGAACGCTTTCTTGACAAAAAAGATGGCTATAACGTCGCCGTGGTCGGCGCAACCGGTGCAGTTGGTGCGACCATGCTGGAGATTCTGGCCGAGCGCGACTTCCCCGTTGCCGAACTGATGCCGGTGGCATCGAGCCGCAGTGCCGGCTCAGCCATCGAATTCAAGGGCAAGGAGTACATCGTTCAGGATCTGGAAACATTTGATCCGAGCGGTGTTGATATCGCCCTGTTTTCCGCTGGCGGCGGCACTTCCAAAATGCATGCGCCGCGCTTTGCCGCAGCAGGCTGTTATGTGGTGGATAACTCCAGCGCCTGGCGCATGGATGATGATATCGCACTGGTAGTGCCTGAGGTGAATCCGGAGGCGCTGGAAATGGCGCGCGACAATAAGATTATTGCTAATCCGAACTGTTCTACCATTCAGATGGTGGTGGCACTCAAACCGTTACATGATGCCGTGCCGATCGATCGGGTGGTGGTGTCCACCTATCAGGCGGTGTCCGGCGCCGGCGGCAAAGCCATGGATGAACTGGCCAAACAGACCGGTCAGTTGCTTAACTCGCAAAGCCCCGAGGTGAATGTATTCCCGGCTCGCATTGCCTTTAATGTGATTCCGCATATTGATCTGTTTATGGATGATGGCTATACCAAAGAAGAACGCAAGATGATGGATGAGACCTGCAAGATTATGGGGGCTGATATTGCCGTTACGGCGACCACTGCGCGCGTGCCTGTATTTTACGGCCATTCCGAGGCCGTCAACATCACTTTTGGCGGCCCGATGAACGCAGAACGGGCCCGTATGCTGCTGGCTGATGCCGAGGGTATTTGCGTGGTGGATGACCCGGCCGGAGAAGATTATCCGATGCCAAGCGAGGCGGCCGGTACCGATCCGGTCTGGGTGGGGCGTATCCGTGATGATCATTCTTGCCCGAACTCTTTGCATTTATGGGTTGTTGCCGATAATGTGCGTAAGGGTGCGGCGCTAAATGCGGTTCAAATTGCGGAAATTCTGATTCGCTAAGGGAGCGCCGATTGATTCGGTGCTTCCTTGCAGGCCATGGATGGCCTGCCAAATCAGGCACGTAAGTGCTTGATTTGTAAGTGAAGGCAAAACGACGTTTTTGCCTGAGTGAGCTGATTTTTGCCAGGATGGCAATAAATCAGCATCTCTCTAATGAGAAAAAGAGTGTCTGTTCGGCATAATATGGAGGGAAATATGGGGAATCGGCTTTGGCATCAAGCGTTTTTTGCTCTGCTCTGCTCCGCACTGTTTCTGCTTGCCGGCAATAGTCATGCTGCTTCACTGGGAAAAGTCGAGGTAACCAGCCATCTTGGCGAGCCTTTTTTTGCAGAAGTTCCCCTAAAGCTTGAAGCTAATGAGCTGGTATCCAAAGTGTTTGTCGAGATTGCAGCGCCTGCAGACTATAAAATTTTCGAGGTCTATCGCGACCCTGTAGTGAAAGCGATTCGTGCTGATGTGGCCAGTGATGCGCGTGGAGCGCGCGTGGAGTTGTCGTCCCGCAATAGAATTCAGGCGCCTTTTTTCAATCTGGTGCTGAAAATCCGTTATGGTCGCGTCTCCAATTTCAAAAAATTTCCTGTGTTTCTGGATGTTCCCAAAGAGGTTGAGCAGGCGGCGAAAAAAGCGCCACAACCTTCGGTTGAAGCGGTTCAACAGCCAACTGATGCCGGCACGAGTCTGACGGAATCTGCTGGTCAGACGGTTACGCCGAGCGTGATTAAGCCGGTCGCTGATCAACCGAAAAAAGTGAAACATTACCTGGGATGGGCCAGAACTGATCGTTATGGTCCGATTGTCAGAGGTGATACACTTTCAACGGTTGCCGTGCGACTCAGGGTGGATCACCGTTACTCCCTTAATCAGGTTATGTTAGCGCTGTTTGAGAAAAATAGAGCTGATTTTGAACAGAACAATATGAATCTGATGAAAGCGGGTTCGTTTTTAGTGGTGCCTGCAGCAACAGAGATCGAGCAGCATAGTGCGCTGGAAGCAGCGCGTGTGCTGGCCGAACATGAAAAAGCCTGGAAGCATTTGACGCAGCAACCGCGTTATGCCGCTGAAGCGGAAGCGCAGCGCACTCGTTATACGAAACGAATCCTTATGGGCGAACACGCTGATGGTGTGGCCGCAGCGCCGCAGGTGACTGCTGTCGCTACCGCTTCTACAGCTGCAAAGAAAAAGCAACCGACAGATCAGACGGCGGCTACAATAGCTCCTGCATCTGCTGTCGAACAGCCTGTCGATGTAACTGCGCAAGCCACCGTTACTACGGCTGAATCGACTGAACCATCTGTCGATCAGGCGCTACAGGAGCAGACCAGTCAAACGCTGATACGTCTGCAGGAGCAGAATGAAGTATTGAAGCAGCAGTTGATCGGCACGCAGAAAAGCATCGAGGATCTGAGCCGGAAGGTGGTGCAGAATCAGGCTGCAACGACCGAGAAAGCGCATATTAAAAAGCTGGAAGTGATGATTGCCGGTCTGCAATCCGAACTGAAACAGATGCATCAACAACGGCCAACCCCTGTCGTAGCCGGTATGAACTGGATGATGTGGCTGCTGATTGCGCTGGTGGTACTGTTGCTTGGCGTGGTTGCAATATTGATGCGGCGTGAGCCGGCTCATCCCGCGGCTCCGGCAGATTCGAAGCTTGAGACGTCTGAGACGTCTGATACGGATAGCGGGCAATCCACAGGTCGGGATGCGATTCAGAGCGATTCTCTGGCATCTGTCATTGAGAACGAGGTTGCCGGAATTGAAACGGGCGACACGCCCACCACCGATGTTAAGGAGACAGCGACGATTGATTCACTGCCGGCCTTCACGGATGAACTCAGCGATACGGATACTGCTGAACTGGAACCCTTTGACGCCGACAGTGAGGCGGAACCCGACCCCGATATCGATTATGTTTCCGAAGCCGATGTCTATATTCGCTACGGCATGGATGATGAGGCGCTCAAGCAACTGGATATGGCGCTGCGTTTACAGCCGGATAATGTAGAAGCCCATATCAAAAAAGCTGAATTGTTGCTGGGCAAGAGCGATCGGGAAGGACTGGATACGACGATTGCGGCGGCGACCATGACTTTGACGGCGGTTGACCTGGGGCGTTTCAAATCGTTCATCGAAGGGCTTGATGTTTCCCAGGTTGATGTGGAAGCGCAGGAAGAGCAACAGGGTGAGGGTGTTGAGACCATCGATAGCAATGAGACGCTGTCTCTGGAACCATCCGCTGCCGATGATCTGGATTTTGATTTCGCCGGTCTGGACGGAATTGCTGAAGAAGTAACTGCTGGTGAGATGACCGGCGAACTGGAATTGCCTGACCTTGATCGCGAGCCGCCAGCGGATGAAACACTTCGGTTTGATGGTGCTGAAGATCAGGAATCCGAAGATATGCCCTGGTTGCATGATGAGATAGAGCCGGAAGTACCAACTGATTTTGATGTGATGGGCGGCGCAACGCAGGAACTGGATAATCTGTTGAGTGAATTTTCGGATCAGGATACGGACGAAGCAGCCGCTGATGATTCGGAGGCGGGGGCGACCGGGCGTCTGGATCAGTTGCTCAGTGAATTTGATGATGAGGGTGAACCGTTTGATGCGGTTCGCACTGTCGATGGTCTGGACGAGACGTTTTTTGAAACGGCTGCGTCCGGGCCGCCGGACAAGCAGGATGATATGGGTGTTGATACTGATCACGGTGCGACACAGGAGTTGGATCATCTGTTGAGCGAGTTTGCCAATGAGGAAGATGGACTGCTTGATGAATTCACGGATGATGAGGCTGATGACGAAGAGGATCCGCATAAAAAAGGTTAAGGCCATCCACAACAACAATGGCCCTGTGTGATCCCATTTCAGATCATGCATGGTAAGCGCCGTATGAGCCTTGCCGGTATGTTTTTCTGCAGTTATAGGATTTCCAGGCTGATGATGGGGGCTGGTCTGCTGCTGTTTGCTATCACCACAACCTCATTCGTAGCCGCCGCTGTGCTGTCTGTGTCGGCCGCCGTAATCATGCGTATACTGGATGGTAGCTGGATCACGACGCTGCGGCTGTTGCGGCTGTTGCGCTGGTTTGTGCTCCCTATTCTGTTGCTACATCTGCTATTTACCCCCGGCCAGTTATTGATGCCGGGATGGCCGCTGCCTGTTAGCAGGGAAGGGCTGATGCAGGGCTTGTGGCTGAGTTTGCACCTGATCACTATTTATGCTGTGGCGATATTGATGTTTCGCCTGCTCAAACAGCACGAATGGCTGGGTCTGCTCATGCGCTTGCCGAGGGGCGGGGAGTTGCTCCTGATCCGGGCGTTAATGCTAATCTCCATGAAAAAACAGATAACTGAATTACTGTTGCATTTGCGCCAGCAGTATCGTTTGCGGCGTAACTGGAAGCAGTTGCCGCTGTTGTTTATGGCGTTATTCAAGCGGGCACTAACGGATGCCGGCATGCATGCGCAAGCACTCTGGTTGCGCTGGCCGCAGCAACCATCGATCGCCCTTTCCATGGCTGATGGGCCCTGTTGTATTACGCCCTCCGCCATGCTGCTTTCCCTGTTATGGGCGGTTTGTGGTGGCGTGGGCCTGTTGTCGCCCTGGTTGATATGATGAGGCAACGCATTGCCATGGTGGTGGAATTTGATGGTCGTCCGTTTCATGGCTGGCAGCAGCAGGAGAATGCCACTTCGGTGCAGGCCTGTTTACAGTCCGCGCTGTCTCAAATTGAGGGCACAGATGTAGCGGTAGCGGCCGCCGGCCGAACGGACGCCGGTGTGCATGCCGAAGCCATGCTGGCGCATGCCGATGTTGATGCCGCCCGCTGGCAGCGTTCGTATAAGGCTTATCTGCATGGCTGCAACAGTCTGTTGCCGGATACTATTCGCGTGGTTGGTGTGCGCGCGGTAGCGGACGATTTCCATGCCCGTTTTGATTGTCGCGAACGTGTTTATAGCTACCGTATATGGAACCGGAATACGGCGTCGAGTCTGCACAGGTGGCGGCACTGGTGGATGCCCAGGCGACTGGATATTGATCGGATGCGTGAAGCCGCAGACTGCTGCACCGGACGTATGGATTTCAGTGCCTTGCGGGCGGCTGGCTGTCAGGCACCTACGGCGGTGAGAACCATCAAAATGCTATCGATTGAACAGCATGGTTACTGTATTGGCATTACCGTCTCAGCCGACGCCTTTTTGTATCATATGGTGCGCAACCTGGTGGGAAATATGGTTGAAGTCGGCAGTGGCAAGCGTAGTCCCGAATCTTTGTCGGCATTACTGGTCAGTGGTGACAGGAGCCTTGGCGCTGCGACCGCACCGGCGCATGGTCTCTATTTCACTGATGCCGTGTATGACGATTTTCGCGCCACAGACGTGGTGGCGGACATGCATCGTGAGCACGAATTGAGAGAAGACTCAGGTAAAACCAGCCACGAATGAACACGAATTGAGATAGGGTTCCCTTGTTGATTCAAGCTATGTCGAGTTAGGGCCGCAGCAGAGCGAAACTATACCTACTTATTAAGTCGCGATGGTTTCAGCAATGGCGTGTCGGAACTTTTGCATGCTGACCGGTTTGTTGATCAATGTAACATTGTAGTCGGCGACCTGTTGTAACTGCGCATCTTCGCCAAAGGCCGTAATCATCAGAATCGGGACATTGAAACCCCGTTTGCGGATATTTTCCACCAATTCCAGCCCGTCCATCACCGGCATACGGAAATCAGTGATGATCAGATCAAAATGGCGATGATCGTTAAGAAAAATATCCAGCGCCTGCTTACCGTTTTCTGCTACGACTGATGTATGATCCAGGCGGGCAAGCATGGCCTGATGAATCTTGAGGATATCGGGTACGTCATCGACCAGTAATATGTGGCAGTTGGTGATCTCTGCAGCAGGCTGTCGTTGTGGTTGCGGTGCATCTGATACAGTTGCGTTTTTCACTTCGCCCGCGTCTGCAACGCCCTGAATATAAGGCGGCAGGTAAACGGTGAAGCGGGTTTCCTTGCCGGGCGTGGAGCTTACCTCTATGGCGCCATGATGGCGTTTGACAATGCGTTGCACCATGGTCAGGCCCAGGCCTGTTCCGCCCAGGCCTACTCTGGATGTCCAGAATGGCTTGAATACATTATCCAGATCATCTGGCTCGATGCCAATGCCGTTGTCCGCAATCCTCAGGCGCATGCACGGGTGTCCCGGCTGCGACAGCGGGTGTTTTGGGTCATGATTCATACGAATATGGATTTGGCCTTTTTTATCCGTGGCCTGGATAGCATTATTGATCAGATTCATGAGAATTTGTTCGATTTCAATCATGCTGATGGCGACATCGTGCAGCGGTTCGTCGATCTGGCAGACGAGCTTGATATGCTGCGGCATTTGCAGGCGCATGAGCCCTATAATGTTATCTACCGACTGTATAATGCGATTACCATCGGTGTAAGCGGGAAGTGACTCTGTTTCACCGTTTTTGCTAAGCTTCAGTAAATGGGTGATCAGCTCGGAACCGCGGTCGCCGGCATCGATAATAGCGCCCAGTTGTCGCCTGGTGGTTTCATCATCAAGATTCATCTGCAACACTTCGGCATAGCCGATCATATTGGTCAGCACATTGCGGAAATCATGCACAATGCCTGCAACCAGGGTGCTCATATAGCCTTGTCTGTGAACTGACTCGAGCTCTTCCTGCAAGGTTGCACGATCCGAAATATCGAGCATAAAACAGACGCCAATCCACTGCTGTCGCCAGCGCATACTGATGGCTGTACATTGGAGTTTGAGGACGTTGCCGGATATGTCACAGCTTCTGATATAGATGTGTTGCATTGTGTTTGTCGGGTCAGCCGGGTTCGAGTCGAACACATTACGGCAAAAGTTGATCATCTCCTGGCCGTCTTCCGGCAGCACGAGCTGATCTACACAGCCGCCATCCAGCCCCGTTCCGTGCTGCTGAAATGTTTCATGCACAGCGCTATTGGCATAAAGGATGACGGGTTGTCCCGCTTGATTCAGTTTGAAGGTAAAGACCGGAAGCGGGCCTTTATTAAGTAGGTGATAAGCGTTTTTCTCTGCTTCGATACGCCCCTTGACCGCTTCTTCAGCCCGTTGCCCAATCAGGTAGACGTAGAGCGGTATGATCAGCAGAATGCCCAGTTGCCAGTATAGCAGGCCGTGATCTATGGAAGCCTGCAGGTTGAAATGAGCATAGGCCAGCATGGAGAGCATGCCGATCAGGCTTAATGCCTGCGAATACAACAACAGGCCGTTGCCGAAACGAAAACCGTTGCCCAGAATAATCACCAGATAGACAAAAAAGATGCCACTGCTCTGCCCGCCATCAATCAGCATGCCGAAACTGACAACGCCAATATCAAAAACAGGGAAGAGCAGGCAGCGCGCTACCGAGATCGGTGATCGCCGTATCATCGGAATGGAGAGCAGGTTAATCAGGAAGTAGATGGATGTGGTGGTCAGGAATGCGGCTTTATAGGAGGCGAAACCGTTTGCATGCAGCATCAGGTATAACAGGCCGGCACTGGCGAAAGCCAGACGCGCATAGGCCTGTCCAAGTTGCGTATCTGTAAGTGATTGATCATTTAGTCTGGTATGTTTGAGCAACCAGTGTTCAATGATATACTGTGTTGGCATGTTCCCTCCATAGCAGGAGGTGCAGCCATGCATGCAGCAAGGTCTGCCCTTTACCCATAAGTCTGTGGCGCGACTTATGGGTAAAGGGCAGAGCTAGCCTCCCGTTATGCTCGCCAATACTTTATCTATACTGCTGCAGACAGTCCAGCCTGTGCCTGCCTCCCGCGTCTCGAAATAAAGACGCCGATGCATATTCCCGATAAAGTGCGGGCTTATGACAGTCAGCGATTTTAATTTCGATCTGCCCGAATCAATGATTGCCAGTCAACCGTTGCCGGAGCGGGATGCCTCCAGGCTGCTGTGCATGCCGGAATCTGGTGGGGCAATGGAAGACGGCATGATACGTGATTTGCCGCAGTTGGTGCAGTCCGGTGACGTATGGGTGATCAATGATACCAAAGTGATCCCGGCTCGTTTAATCGGCCATAAAGCAACTGGCGGCAAGGCTGAGGTGTTGCTGCTGGAGCCTGCCGGTGATGCGCACGTCTGGCATGCCTGGGGCAAGTCCAATAAGCCGTTGAGGCCGGGTACGGAGATTATCTTCTCCGAGTCATTTTCTGCTCAGGTATTATGTCGCGAGGGTAAAAATATCCAGGTGCGTCTGATCGCCGATGATGTGCCGGCTTCGATTGAGTCGGTGGGGCATATGCCGTTGCCGCCCTATATCAATCGTCCGGACAGCGAGGCGGATAAAGCGCGCTATCAAACTGTATTTGCCCGTCACGCCGGTGCTGTCGCTGCGCCGACGGCCGGCCTGCATCTGACCGCCGAACTGATGGCGGCCATGCAGGATGCCGGCGCAACATTTGCGCATGTCACCCTGCATGTCGGTCCCGGCACTTTTCAGCCGGTACAGGTCGAAAATTTGAAACAACATGTGATGCATGAAGAGGCGTATATCGTGCCTGATGACACTGCAATACTGGTCAACCAGGCCAGATATGAAGGTAGACGCGTGGTTGCAGTCGGCACCACCAGCTTACGCACGCTGGAAGCCGCCGGCCAGAGCGGTGAGTTGTTATCCGGGGCGGGGAGAACATCCATCTTTATAAGCCCAGGTTACCATTTTCGCATGGTCGATGCGCTGCTGACCAATTTCCATTTACCCAAATCGACATTGATTATGCTGGTGTCGGCATTGGCTGGACGCAAGTGCGTGTTATCCGCTTATGAACATGCCAAAGAAAACGGTTACCGTTTTTATTCCTACGGTGATGCGATGTTTGTGCCACGCGTTGGCGTTATTGACGGCATTACTAGATGATGCTAAATTCCTAAAACAAACAAAGCGCCTGCATGATTTGATCCGCCCTGTGAATAATTTTCACGCATAGAACGGAATAGAACTATGGGTGTGGGGGAGATACATTATGATTGATAGCTTTGCTTTGGCCCAGCCAGTCGTTCCGGATAATGCTGACATTGTCATCTTTGGCGCGACAGGCGATCTGACGATGCGAAAATTATTGCCGGCGCTAGCGCACATGTATCAATGGAATCTGATTGCGCCCGGAAGCCGGATTATCGGCATGGAGAGATTGATGGAAGATTGTGAGGGCGATTGGCGCGATCTGGATTTTTAAGAGGGCGTTATTCACATTATGGCGGTATGGCTGTGGTCCATGCAGATATCAATGGCTGGAGTAGATAGATGAAAATACTGATTGCCCAGATTGCGCCCCGTGTCGGGGATTTAAGCGGCAACGTGCATCTGATTCATACTGCGATGAGCCGGGCGGAACAGGCGATGTGCGACGTTGTCGCATTGCCTGAACTGGTGATTACCGGCTATCCGCCGGAAGATTTATTGAAACGTCCTGTATTTATGGATGAGGTGGAAACGGCGGTCGAGGCGGTCGTGGCGGCCAGTCGCAATACATGCGTGGTCTTCGGCGCGCCGCGCCGGTTTGAGGGAGTATCCAGCGGCGCACTACGTAATAGTATTATTCTGGCGCGCTGTGGCAAGGTGATTGGCGTCTATGATAAACAGTTCCTACCCAATTATGGTATCTTTGACGAACGACGTTATTTTGAGCCTGGCTCTGGTGAAACATGCGTGTTTGATGTGAATGGGTGGAAAGTTGGCATCAGCGTGTGTGAAGATCTGTGGCATGATGAACTGGCTAAGAGACAGGCCGAACTGGTCTGCGATGTCTGGCTGAATCTGAATGCCTCACCGTTTCATGTCGGCAAACAGAGCCAGCGTGAAGCGCTGGTGCAGCGCCGGGCACAGGGGTTCTCTGCGCCGCTGGTCTATGTCAATCCGGTTGGCGGGCAGGATGAAATTGTTTTTGACGGTGGCTCACATATGTCTGATGGTGCAGGCAATCTGATCATGCGTGCGCCGTTGTTTGAAAGCTGGCAAGGGGTGGTTGATCTGGCCTCAGTCGGGGAAGCGACAGAAATTGCAGCTTTGCCGCAACCGATCGAACAAATCCACCGAGCGCTGGTGATGGGCGTGGCTGATTACGTGCTGCGTAACGGTTGCAGGCAAGTGGTGATTGGTCTGTCCGGCGGCATTGATTCAGCCTTGACGGCGGTGATTGCAGTGGAAGCGCTGGGGGCGGAAAACGTGTTGTGCGTATTGCTGCCGTCGCGCTATTCCAGTGATCATTCGATTACGGATGCTGTCGCGCTGGCGGAAAACCTTGGCATTGAATCAATTACCCTGCCGATTGCTGAGCCCGTGGCTGCGGTCGAGGCAACGCTGGCCGATACGTTTACTGCATGGGATAAGTCTGAGCCGGATATCACCGAAGAAAATATCCAGGCGCGCATGCGGGGTCTGCTACTGATGGCGATTTCTAATAAAACCGGACGTATGGTATTAACCACCGGCAACAAGTCGGAGATGGCGGTGGGATATGCCACGTTGTATGGCGATATGGCCGGCGGTTTTGCCATGCTCAAGGATGTTTATAAGACCGAAGTGTTCGCCCTGTGTCGCTGGCTGAACAGGGATGGCGAGGTGATCCCCGAAAATACCATTGCCAAACCGCCATCAGCAGAACTCAGGCCAGATCAGAAAGATTCGGATTCGCTACCCGATTATGATGTGCTTGATGCAATCCTCAGAGCCAATATTGAGCAACGGCTTGGCGTGGATGAAATTGCCGCGCGCGGCTTTGATCGCGACGAAGTGAAACGAGTGTTGCGTATGTTGCAACTGGCCGAATACAAACGCCGTCAGGCTCCGCCGGGTGTCAAAATCACCGCACGCGCCTTTGGCCGAGACCGGCGCTATCCCATCACGCACGGTTTTTGGGAATAGGATTCCTTCGTAATCATCGATTTCCGGCATAGCAGAACTCTTTCAGCAATTCGCCGGCGTATCGATCCTTGCTGCTTGTGATAGTTGGTTTGGCAACAATGGCCTCTTTGCGCCAAACCAGGCAAACGCGTAAATAATTTACCCGTGGCCGTGCTGCTACGAATGCTTGGCCGCTGTTCTGTTTTTACAGATACTAAAGTCGGCCATTTTTTGTCCGATGAATAGTAATGCGGGAACCGTTTTAAGAGGTGGTTCCCAGTATCTGTTCAGTACAGGAGTGTTTGTGGCGCTGGTAATTTCTTCAGCTGATGGGTTCATTAGTCGCCTGCTTAAGCAAGACCATCATGCTATGCCCGGCGCACAATCATCTGGCAGTAAAGCTGCGCGGCAGGATCAGTTGTCCATCTCCAGCCAAGCCCGTCTGGCCACGCAGTCAACAGGCGGACATCGCCTCGAATCAAGACTCATAGATCTGTATAATCAGGAAGGTAAAAACGCCTCCTGAGGCGTGTTGGTGATGTAGGAGCGGTCTGTCAGGCGCTGTCGTGGAAACAACAGCGGTTTTTACCTCCATTTTTCGCTCGGTACATGGCATGGTCAGCAGCCATAATCAGTCCGTCGCGCAGTTTGCAGTCATCAGGATAGAGCGCAACGCCCATACTCAGCGTCACCCTGTGCTCCGGGCTGATATGCGCATAAGGCGCTGAAACTGCAGTGATGATTTTTTCGGTTACCTGACGAACATTATCCCGGCAATGCACATCGTTCAGAATAATAGTGAATTCGTCGCCGCCCATTCTGGCCACCGTATCCACCTCGCGCACATTGCTCGTCAGGCGGCGGGCCGTCTCCGCCAGCAGCAGGTCTCCGGCCTGATGGCCCAGGTTGTCGTTCACGGCTTTAAAACCGTCGAGATCAAGAAATAGCACGGCGAAGCTCAGTTTGTGACGTCTGGCCGCCGCCAGGCTCTGATCCAGACGGTCATGAAACAGTGAACGGTTGGCAAGCCCGGTCAACTGATCGAAATGCGCCATGTGGATCAACTTTTTCTCGGATAGTTTGCGCTCGCTGATATCATGCACCACGCCCTGCAGGTAGATATCCTGATCGTGATCGCGAACTGTGGCCGCAGTATCATTCACCCAGATATGGTTGCCATTTTTTGCGCAGATTCTGTATTCGGCATGGAAAGGTATATTCTCTTTCATGCTCCGGCTGACCTCTGATAATACGCGCTCTCGGTCTTCCGGATGTATCTGCTGCACCCAGGTTTCCTGATTGGCCAGAAAGTCGTCCTGAGAAAATCCAAGCATGCTCTCGACTTGCGGACTGATGAACAGGATACGACTGCGATCCAGTGTCGCGATATAGGTGATGGCGGGAATTTGCTCAACCAGCGTGCGATAGGTTGCTACCGATTTCTCCAGGTCTTCTTCGATTCTGCGGCTTTCCGAAAGCTGGATGCAGTTATCAATAGCCACCGACATCATCGAGGCCAGTTTTTCCACTACTGCTACGTCCTGCGCATCAAACAGCCCTTCGTTTTTATCGAACAGTAGCAGGCAGGCCAGCAGATCATCTTCTCGGCCGATGACAGGCGCCACAAGTACCTGGCTAGTATCGGCCAGCGCCGGTGCATGTAGGCTGGAAAAACACGGTTCTTTATCCACCTCGTTGACCAAAAACGGCTTCTTGTGTCTGATCAGATCATCCACCCATTCAACTTCAGCGCCATATCGGCACTGCAGGGTTTCCCAACCCTCACCGTCACAATATTCCGAAAAGGCCAGTTTATCGTCCATGTGTAGTCCGGCAGCCGCTGCTTTGGCATGCATGAGTTGCATGGCTGTTGCTGCGGCTATGCGCATCACAGCAGCAATGTCGCTGGCTGCATGCATGCGATTGCTGGCATCTGCAAACAGCGAAAACAGTTCAGACAGGTTATTTTGATATCCGGCAGCCATGCGATACACCCCCCATTCCCCAGTATCCAATATTGTCATAAAGATGGATAGAAAGGAACCACGCCAGAATTTTTCGGGAATTTAAACCTGAATCGCGACTCACCCCGCTTCGCGACACCCAATCCGAGAGTAACAGAATCAATCATACTGGAAGTACGGCTTTAGCCGCGCCAAATAGTGAGTCAAGGCGCGACTGAAGTCGCACTTCGTACAATGAACCAAATTTTGTTACTCAAAAGCTATGGAGCATGCAGCAGCCATGTAATCAAAAGGTAAGGCATGACGACATAGCCTCGAAACAGGCGGGGTCATGTATGTCCAGTGGATTCATCGGAATTATTTATAACGCATTGTCAGCACTGCTGCTGGTTTTGCTGGTCGGATTATTGTTGACGGTGCTGGTGATGTTTGTCGTAGATATCACGCAAAGCCGTAATGCAGTGCGGCGCAATTATCCGGTGATCGGGCGTTTTCGCGCCATGTTTGAGCATCTGGGTACATTCTTCCGGCAATACTTTTTTGCCATGGATCGCGAGGAGATGCCGTTTAATCGCGCCTTTCGTGACTGGGTCTATCGCGCCGCCAAGAATCAAGACAGCACCATTCCATTCGGATCGACGCGCGATGTTAGTCCCATCGGTAGCATTTCATTTGTGAATTGCCCCTATCCGACGCTGGAAGTTGATGCCGCCCCGACTCAGGCCATGATCATCGGGCCGGATTGTCCGAACCCCTTTGAGGCGGGTAGCCTGTTCAATATTTCCGGTATGAGTTACGGGGCGTTGTCTAAAGTAGCTGTGCAGGCGTTGTCGCATGGGGCATCCAAAGCCGCTTGCTGGATGAATACCGGCGAGGGCGGACTATCGCCGCATCATCTCTCTGGCGGTTGCGATATTGTCATGCAGATCGGTACGGCCAAATACGGCGTGCGCGATGAGGCAGGGAATTTATCGGATGAGAAACTGCGAGAACTTGCAGCGATTGAGCAGGTCAGGATGTTCGAAATCAAGCTCAGTCAGGGCGCCAAGCCCGGCAAGGGCGGTATTCTGCCGGGCTTGAAGGTGACATCCGAAATTGCTGCGATTCGCGGCATACCTGAAGGGGAAGATTCGATCAGTCCAAATCGTCATGTGGAGATCGATAGCCCGGGCGAACTACTGGATATGATCGCCCGCATTCGCGCCGTCACCGGCAAACCGGTCGGCTTCAAACTGGTGCTGGGCGGCTGCAATGCGCTGGATGCCCTGTTCGATGAAATTAAACGGCGCGGCGATCACTCCGCGCCCGATTTTATCACGCTGGACAGCGCCGATGGCGGCTCCGGCGCTGCGCCGCAGCCGTTGATGGACTTTATGGGCATGACGCTCAAAGAGAGTCTGCCGATGTTGATTGATCATCTGGTCGGTTATGGACTGCGTGATCGGGTGCGTGTGATCTGCTCGGGCAAACTGATTACCCCTTCAGGGGTGGCCTGGGCATTGTGCATGGGGGCGGATTTTATTGTATCGGCGCGCGGTTTTATGTTTGCGCTGGGCTGTATTCAGGCCATGCAGTGCCATCAGAACACCTGCCCGACCGGCATCACCACGCATCAGAAACGTTTGCAGCGTGGTCTCGACCCGCAGGACAAGGCGGTGCGCGTGTGGCATTATGTGGAGAATATGCGCCATGATGTCGGCGTGATTGCGCACTCCTGCGGCGTCAAACATCCGCGCCAGTTACAGCGTCGGCATGCGCGCGTGGTGATTCAGGATGGCAGCAGCGCTGGGCTGCATATGATTTACCCGGAAACCGAAGTTGGATTCCCGCATGGGAAAAACCAGAACCAACAGGCTTCAACCACAGAGGACACAGAGAGCACAGAGGAAACCCAAAGCAGAAGCCACAAATGAATGCAGATGAGCATTTTTCAACGCCGCTATCGGGGAAATCGGAGGTGAGCTGAATCAGTCACAAGATATTAAGGAGTAAGACATGAGTACTGTTGAACATTTCCCGGTAATGATTGCCGATGCCGCCACGGTGAAAGAGGCGGAAAAGAGGGTGGAAGTCCGGTCGCCGTACGATGATCGGTTGCTGGCAACTGTGGCGACAGCCGATGGGGCTGTCGTGGAACAGGCTTTGAAGTATGCCAGTCGTCTGTTTGCAAATCGAGACGGGTGGATTGCTGTGGATCAGCGCATTGCCACGCTCGAGCGGATGATTGCGCTATTGAAGGAGCAGGCCGAGGCGCTGGCGCTGGGCGCAGCGCTGGAAGGCGGCAAGCCGTTGATCGATTCGCGTATCGAGATGGCGCGCTGTATCGACAGCATTCGTATCTGTATCGACACCCTGCGCACCGATGCCGCCCATCCGCCGGTAATGAGTGTCAATGCGGCTTCGAAGAACCGGCTAGCGCTGATGCAGAAAGAGCCCATTGGCGTGGTGGTGGCGGTCAGCGCCTTTAATCATCCGCTTAATCTGATTGCCCATCAGGTCGGCCCAGCCATTGCGGCGGGCTGTCCGGTGATTGTCAAACCGGCAGAGGATACGCCGCTGTCCTGTTTGAGGCTGGTGCGCCTGTTTCATCAGGCCGGCGTGCCGGAAGGCTGGTTGCAGTGCGTCGTGCCGGAATCGAGAGCCGTGTCCGAAACACTGGTGACGGATGCCCGGGTGGCCTTCTTCAGTTTTATCGGTAGCGCGAAAGTGGGCTGGTATTTGCGTTCAAAACTGGCTCCGGGAGCCCGTTGCGCACTGGAGCATGGCGGCGTGGCGCCGGTGATTGTGTGCAAGGATGCGGATATCAGGAAGGCACTGCCGGGATTGATGAAGGGCGCGTTTTACCATGCCGGTCAGGTCTGCGTATCGGTGCAGCGCGTGTTTGTGCATGCGTCCATGGCCCGCGAGCTGGCGGACAAAATGGCGGCTGAGGCCAAAGTGTTGGTGGTGGGGGATCCCGTTTCAGATCAGACCGAAGTCGGGCCGCTGATTCGGGCCAGGGAAGTCGATCGGATTGATATGTGGGTGAAGGAGGCGGTGGCCGGAGGCGCTAAACTGTTATGCGGCGGCGATAAACTGGATTACCACTGTTATGCGCCGACCGTGCTGTTCGATCCACCATATGATGCCAGCGTATCAACGCGAGAGGTGTTCGGGCCGGTTGTTTGCATTTATCCGTTTACGGAACTGGAAGAGGCCATCGCAGCAGCCAATAGCCTAGATGTTGCATTTCAGGCTTCGGTCTATAGTCGCGATATTGATACGGCGTTGGGCGTCGCCAGTCGTCTGGCTGCATCGGCAGTGATGATCAACGATCACACTGCCTTTCGGGTGGACTGGATGCCCTTTGCGGGGCTGAAACATTCCGGCCTCGGCGTCGGCGGCATCCCGTTTGCAATTCGCGACATGCAAATCGAAAAAATGACCGTGATT
>JALUWF010000022.1 GCA_027019785.1 Mariprofundus sp.
GAGTCAACGGTATTATCCCATGCTGCGTCAGGAAAAATAAAATCTGATTCAGTGTGGGATAAATCCCTTTATTTCACCTGAAATAGGTCGGCACAATATGACTGGTATAGCGTGGGACGTAACACCACCCCCCTTAACCGTTGTCGCTCAAGATATTGAGAATATTATTTTTCCTTAACTATAGCTGACTTTCCTCCTGTTTGTGCAAACCGGCCATTTTATTGCTGAACACAAAGGCAACCAGGCGGTGAATGAAAGCATCACCTGCTTTGGCAGCGAGTTGAAAGTCAATAATGCCAGACTGTCCAAAATGAACCTCGCCATTCATGGCATTGAAGGGAAAATAGCAGAGAGCAACAGCTTCTACTCCGATCCGCATAGCCTGATTGGCCAATGTGATTTCGTGATGGCAAATCCACCATTCAATGTGAAAAAAGTCGATAAGAACAAGGATTATGTCAAAAATGATCCCCGTCTGTTTGACGATGTCGGCATTCCCAAAGCGGATAATGGCAATTATCTGTGGATTCAATATTTCTATCACTATTTGAACGAACAGGGTCGGGCTGGCTTTGTCATGGCAAGCTCTGCCACGGATGCAGGCAACACTGAAAAAGCCATTCGTCAGAAATTAATCGAAACAGGTGCGGTGGATTGCATTGTCGCGGTCGGCAACAATTTCTTTTACACCCGTTCTCTGCCCTGCCATGTCTGGTTTCTGGACAAGGGAAAATGCCCGGAGAATAAAAACAGAATTCTGATGATTGATGCCCGCAATACCTTCCGCGTGGTGACCAATACCATCAACGACTATTCACCCGGCCAGTTGCGCAATTTCAAGGCCATCATGGGCGCATATCGCGGCGATGCATCCGCCATTGCCGATACCAACCAGCAACATCAACAAAGCAGTGTTGAAATGGCGCAAGCGATCACGACCGAAAGCAATCAACTCAGGGAAACATGCCAGAAAATTCTGGCAGCGCACTGCGCTGTAACGCTGGACTTTAGCGCAGTGCTGAATGCATTGGCCGAGGTTATGGCTGTTGCAGATGATCTGGACTATCAAGCCTGCTTTGATCTAATTCAGAGGTTTGAAAACCCGGTCGAGCAGCTAAGCGCACAGATGGAAGCGTATCAAAACCAGTTGGAGACCGATAAAAAAGCATGGGCAGCTTTGACCAAAAAAGATAAAACCAGTGCCGAGAATAAAACCAAAAAGAAACAACTCGACGCACACAACAAACTACTGCGGGCATTGATGGCCGCCATCGGCACGCATGAAGAAGCATTGAAAGCAGACCTCGCCAATTACAAACAGCAAGTGAATGACTGGCATACCCTGCTGGAACATTTTCCAGACAATCAATACAGGGATATTGAAGGTCTGTGTAAAATTGTTGATCGCGAAGAAGTCGCTGACAATGATTATAGCCTCACGCCTGGGCGTTACGTGGGTTACAGTATTCAAATTGATGAAGATTTTGATTATCAGGGAAGGATGAAAAAAATACAGGATCAGTTAGCAAAACTGAACAATGAAGCTATATCATTATTCAGTGCTATTGATGAAATAAATTTATGATCAATTTAAGAGATATTCGACTTGGAAATGTTTTGAATTTTTATAATGGCAAAGCTATCAATGTAGAAAGTTCAGGAGATTTCCCCGTATATGGTTCCAATGGAGTTATTGGTTTTACAGATTCAAATTTATTTGAAGATGGTATAATTATAGGCCGTGTAGGAGCTTACTGTGGAGCAACGGTCTATGAGAAGAATAAATTTTGGGGGACGGACAATACAATCATCGTAAAGGCCAAGGAGAACTTTGATAATAAGTATTTGTCTTATTTGTTGCAGGTGATTGATTTGAATTGGTTTGCTGGTGGCTCTGCACAGCCTCTGATTACACATGGCTGGATAAAACCGATTAAAGTTAAAATCCCTGAATTGCGCCACCAACAAAAAATCGCAGCGATTCTTTCTGCTTACGATGATCTGATCGAAAACAATCTGCAACGCATCAAGCAGCTGGAAGAGATGGCACAAATCACCTATGAAGAGTGGTTTGTGCGCATGAAGTTCCCCGGTCATGAACACACACCTATTGCCCCTGAAACTGGCTTGCCTGATGGGTGGAGTTTTACCAACCTAGGAACCCTAATCGCTCATGAAATAGGTGGCGGTTGGGGCAAGAAGAAGACTCTAAAGAGTTTTCTGAATCCGCGTATGTTATCAGAGGAACAGACTTTAATAGGGTGAATGCAGGGGATATAAAAAACATACCGTATAGACATCATAAAAAGTCTAACCTTGATTCACGAAAGTTGCAGCATGGAGATATTATTTTTGAAGTATCTGGAGGAAGTCACAATGAAGGCGTGGCTAAAACTTTATTAATTACAAATGAGTTATTAGCGCAGTTTAAGGATGATGTGATGTGCGCAAGTTTTTGTAAGTTGGTTAGACCAACAACTGAATTAGAGAGTTGCTTTATTTTTCACTTCCTGAGGTTTTTACGATCAATAAAAGGAACTGAAGTATTTGAGATTCGGAGTGCCAGTAATATTGTGAATTATAATTGGACAGCATTTCTAAAGCACCAAAAACTTAATTTTCCAAATGAAGAAATCATAAAGGAATTTAATGATTTTATCGTGCCTGTTCATAGTGCAATTCATCAATTAGGGCAGCAAAACCAACTCCTCAAAGAAGCCCGTGATATTCTCCTGCCCCGCTTGATGACGGGCATGATTGATGTGGATGAAATCGAATTGCCCGAAGCACTGCTGGCGCGAATGGATTTGGAGGCATCAGCCGTATGAAACAATATATCCGCAACTCCACTACTGAATTCCTTATGTTTACGGCGCAAGCGGGCGAAAATAGCATTGAAGTGCGGGTTGAAGATGAGAGCGTCTGGTTATCGCAAAAGCTGATTGCCGAGTTGTTTGATGTCTCTGTGCCAACCGTCAATGAGCACCTGAAAAACATCTATGAGGATGATGAAATAGAAAGGGCTGCAACTATTCGGAAATTCCGAATAGTTCGAACTGAAAGTTATTTTGAAAATACCGTATCATTCAGGAGATAGTAAATCAAAAATAGCCTACCCTTTTTTGTCATCCTCGCGAATGCGGGGATCCATTGACACATGGCATCTCAATCATGGATTCCCAATACAAGCATTTGGGAATGACGCAATTCTATTCTTGATGCACTAGAGTTCTTTGAATCAGATTTTGACAGGTTGTTAAAGCTGACACCGCATGAGGATGGTGTCGTATAAGTAACGAAGACCCTGATGTGTTTGAGATGCGAACTGCCTGAAGCTTTACTGGCGCAAATGGATTTGGAGGAAGATCGAAAATGAAAGCAAAAAACCAGATCGAAATCTATCAGACCGAAGATGGAACAACGGATATTCAGGTTCGCTTTGAGCAAGAAACCATCTGGCTGACTCAGGCACAACTTGTGGAACTTTTTGGACGGAGCCAACCTGTTATTTCGCGTCATATCAATAACTCGCTCAATGAAGGTGAAGTGAATGAAAAAAGCAATATGCAAAAAATGCATATTGCAAATTCGGATAAACCCGTTGCGTATTATGATCTGGATGTCGTAATTTCAGTTGGCTACCGTGTAAAATCTCAGCGGGGCGTACAATTCCGCCGCTGGGCTACCCGGCGCTTGCGTGAATATCTGGAGCAAGGCTACAGCATCAACAAAGTCCGTTTTGAGCAGAATGCGGCTGAACTGGAGCAGGCGATAGCATTGATCAATAAGGCGGCGCAGTCACCAGAGCTAAACAGTGATGCAGGACGCGGGTTGGTGGATATCATTAGCAGCTACACCCAAACTTTTTTATGGTTGCAGCGTTATGATGAGGGCTTGCTGGAGGAACCTGATGGTCAAAGCGGCGGTGCGCTTGCTTCGGCAGATGAAGCCATGCACGGTCTGGGCGAATTGAAGCAACAACTGATCAAGCGGAAAGAGGCTACTGCCTTATTTGCCAACCCTCGATCTGACGGGCTGGCCTCAATCTTTGGTAATCTGAATCAGACGGTGTTTGGCGAACCGGCTTATCCAACCGTTGAAAGCAAGGCGGCGCATCTGCTCTATTTCGTGGTCAAAAACCACCCGTTCTCTGATGGCAATAAACGCAGTGGCGCATTTCTGTTTGTCGATTTCCTGCATCGCAATCACCGCTTGCTCAATGATGCGGGTGAACCGGTGATCAACGATATGGGGCTGGCTGCATTAACCCTGCTTGTGGCTGAGTCCGATCCTAAACAGAAAGAGACTTTGATCCGCCTGATTATGAATATGTTGAGTAGCCGGTCATCGTGATGGGGATTGTATGAGTTACGAATATTCTGAAGATGGTTTGATTGAAACGGCCAGTCAGGAAGTGCTGGAGGATTTGGGCTGGCAGGTTGAAATGGCATGGCATCATGAAACTTTCGCGACATTGGATGATCGCAGTGATGGCTTATTGGGGCGCGCCAATAAATCGGAAGTTGTGTTGGTGCGTTATCTGATGGCTGCATTGAAAAGCTTGAATCCTGATTTACCCAACAGTGCTTATCAGTCAGCGATTGATCAAATTGTACGGGGAGAGGCCAACAAAGGTCTGGCTGCGATCAATAAAGCCAAGCATGAACTGTTAACCAAAGGCGTGCCTGTCAGTTATCAGGATGATCAGGGCGTATTACAGAAAAAAAGGCTGAAAGTGTTTGATTTCAATCAGCCTGAAAATAACCATTTTCTGGCCGTGCGTCAGTTGGAAGTTGTGGGGAAACTCTATAACCGCCGCCCTGATATTGTCGGTTTTGTGAATGGTATTCCGTTGGTATTTTTTGAATTAAAGGCGCATCACACCGATTTGCGCAATGGCTATGAAGATAACCTGAGCGATTATAAAGATACCATCCCTGAAATTCTGCATTGCAATGCTTTTGTGATCTTGAGCAATGGCACCGATTCGCGTGTTGGTACGGTAACCAGCCCCTATAAATTCTTTCTGGAATGGAAGCGCATTGAAGAGGATGACAAAGGCTCGGTGAGTCTGGATACCATGCTGCGTGGCACATGCGACAAAACGCACTTGCTGGACCTGTTCGAGAATTTCCTGCTCTTTGATGGTGAGGGTGATGAAGTCGTCAAAATCATGGCGAAAAACCACCAGTTTATCGGTGTAAACAAGGTTGTTCATAAAGCGCGAAACATCGGGGATTTGAAAGGCAAGCTGGGTGTATTCTGGCATACGCAGGGTTCAGGGAAATCATATTCCATGGTGTTTATGTGCCAGAAGATGCTGCGCAAGTTTGGCAAGAGTTACACCTTTCTGCTGGTGGTGGATCGCACCGAATTGGAAAACCAGTTGTATAACACATTTACCGGTTGCGGGGCGGTGACTGAAGATCATGTCCGCGCTAAAAGCCGTGACCATTTGCGACAACTGTTGCAGGAAAATCATCGTTATGTGTTTACGCTGATTCACAAATTCTCTGTTGATCCGAAAAAAGAGACGGAGTATCCACTGATTACCGAGCGTGAAAATATCATTGTTATTTCCGATGAGGCGCACCGAACCCAGGGCGGCATCTTTGCCCGCAATATGCGATTTAAGTCGATTCCCAATGCGACTTACCTTGGCTTTACGGGTACGCCGCTGATTGATGAAGAGTTGCATGTCACCAAAGATATTTTCGGCGGATATGTCTCCGTCTATGATTTTAAACGGGCTATTGTCGATGGCGCAACATTGAAACTGTGCTATCAGAATCGTGGCGAAAAGCTGGATATTGAACACCCTGATCTCGATAAACGGATGGCTGACATCATCAATGATGAAGATCTGGACGACGATCAGATTGCCAAGCTTAAACGCGAATTTGCGCGTGATTACCCCATCCTCACTTCGGATGACCGTTTAGAAAAGATTGCCCGCGATTTGGTGTGGCATTTTAATGATCGTGGTTATCAGGGCAAAGCGATGTTTGTGGCGCTGGATAAACCGACGGCAGTGCGTATGCATGAACTGATCTGTGGTGCGCGCCCTGAAATTATTGCCCAGCTTAAAAACGCACTGCGCGCGGCCACTTCGGTTGAGGATAAAAAACGCTGTACGGAGAATCTAGCGCGAGCGGAAAAGAATACCGGCTACTGGCATGATTATATCCGCGAGTTCAGGCATCGCATTGAATCCGCCAATGATGAGCAGGAACAGTTGAAACTGAAAAAACACCTGCAACGCGTCGAAGAAACAGAAGTTTGCGTGGTGGTCAGCAGCGAGCAAAATGAAATCAAGAAGTTTGCCCGGCAAGGGTTGGATATTGGCTACCATCGACAGAAAATAGTCAAACGCGATTTGGAGAAAGAGTTTAAGAATGAAAATAATCCATTTCGGCTATCCATTGTCTGCGCCATGTGGATTACCGGCTTTGATGCGCCTTGTGTATCAACAGTGTATTTGGACAAGCCCATTCAGGGGCATTCGCTGATGCAAACGATTGCGCGCGCCAACCGCGTCTATGATGATGAGAAAGAAAACGGCCTGATTATCGATTATGGCAATGTGTATAAACAGCTCGAAAAAGCCTATTCAGTCTATGGCGAAGGCAAGGTAAAGAAAAACTCCGGCGATGATGATGGCGACGATAACCCGGTTGAAAAACTCGAAACGTTGGAATCTGAATTGGCATCGTCCATTGTATCTGTAAGAGATTTCTTGCTGGAAGCACAATTTGATCTGGATATGTTAATTCATGCGGACAGTGCGATGTTAAAACTGGCGAAGCTGGATGAGGCGAGCAATGCCGTCTGCCTGAATGAAACCACGCGCACACAATTTGAAGTAGCGGCGAGGGATGTGTTCCGAAAATATAAAATGTTATATCCCGATCCTCTGGTCAAAGACTACATGCCCGAGTTTAATGCTATCGAAGCAATTTATGGTAAGCTGAATCAAAAAACCAAGTCGGCTTATATTTCTGATGTGATGCGTAAGCTTCAGCAGGAAGTCAGCATGAGTGTTAGCACACGCCCGGATGAAGTGCATGAAGGTGATGATAAGCATGACGATGAATATGTGGATTTAAGCCATCTGGATTTTGATAAATTAAAAGTGGCTTTTGGACGATCCAAAAACAACAACACAGTCGTCTTTGAGCTGCAAGCGGCCATTGCGAAGAAGCTCAAACAGATGGTCAGTCAAAACCCCACGCGTTTAGAATTCTATGAAAAGTACAAATTGATCATTGCTGAATATAATGCGGGCAAGGATATTCAAGCTGTGCAAAAGGCATTTGATGATCTGAATGATTTTTTCGAAAAGGATATGAGCCCTGAAATAGATCGCGCTATGCGCGAAGGGCTGGATGAAGAAACATTGGCTATCTACGATCTGCTTAGAAAGCCATCATTGAGCCAGGAGGAAGAAGCTGAAGTCAAAAAAGTTGCCCGAAAGACGTTGGAAAAATTGAAGCAAGAGAAGCTGAAAATTGACCGTTGGCGACAAAGCATCCAGATCAAGGCGCAAGTACAAACTATGATCCTGGATAGCATGCAATATCTTCCGCAAGCATCTTATCCCGATACTGAACTGGCCGATAAAAGCCTGTTGGTTTACCAGCATGTGTATAGCAATTATCAAGGCGCAGGGATGAGCACTTACGGAGATTTTTGATTTAATTCGCGTGTATTCGCGTCCATTCGCGGTTCGCTTAAAGGTTTGGATTGTATGAGAAAGAACAGAGCAAGGGCGAACCGCGAATGCACACGAATGAACGCTGCAATTTGTAGGTCCGAAAAAGAGTGGGCGCTGGCAGGTACTAAAATGAAAAGACTATTGTGAGTTTGGGTCGAAGTGATGCTGATTGACACGCACGCTACGCATGCCGAGCAGAAATTCGACATTGCCTTTCGGGCCATGAATGGGGGATTCGGTCACGCCGATCACTTCCGCCCCGTTCAGCTCTGTGGTCATCGCCAGCACTTTATCAATGGCCTCCTGCCGATGCGCATCATCGCGAACGACGCCGCGATCCAGAAATTTTGCTGCCACTTCGAATTGCGGTTTAATCAAGGCCACGCACCAGCCACCTGCTTTTACAAATGGCCATGCCGAGGGGAGCACGCGGGTCAGCGAAATGAAAGAGGTATCAATCACCAGCGCGTCAACAGGTTCGGGAATCAGGGCCGGGGTTAGTTTGCGCACATGGGTCTTTTCAAGATTGATGACGCGAGCATCGTGTTGCAGTCTGTAGTGCAGCTGCCCGTGACCGACATCGACTGCATACACTTTTTCAGCGCCGTTTTGCAGTAATACATCGGTAAATCCACCGGTCGATGCACCCACATCCAGACATGTGTTCCCTTTCGCCTGAAAGGGAAAATGCTCCAGCGCCCGTTCCAGTTTGAGACCGCCGCGCGAGACATATTTCAATACTTCGCGCACCTGAATCGAAACATCTTGCCGAAATGGCATGCCGGATTTGTCCGCTTTTTGCCCATCGACATAGACCAGCCCGGCCATAATCAGGCGCTGGGCCTGATCGGCGCAATCAGCCAGTTGGCGCGCTACCAGCAGTTGATCCAGCCGCAGCTTTCCGACTTTTGGTTTTTTCGATGGCGTTGTCAATTGAGTTGTCAATTTGGTTTTATTTGGTTGTGCCAGGGTGGTCGACAGGTTTATGCGTTACTGCGTAAACGTGAGATGATGCCGTCGGCATCCAGACTAAGATCACGCAATATTTCCGCCTGCGTGCCATGAGCCGGAAAACTATCGGGCATGGCAATGTGAATGAATGGGCCGTGCCAGCCGGCAGTCAGCGCTAATGCGGCAATCTGTTCGCCAATGCCGCCCTGGGCGACACCCTCTTCGATCACGACCAGTGGCTTGTTGGTGTGCAGATGTTTGCAGATGGCGGTTTCATCCAGCGGTTTGATAAAGCGCAGATTTAGCAATGTAAAATTGCGATCATCTTCGCGGCGCATGGTTTCGACGGCGGACAAAGTATCGCGTACACGGTTACCGATGGCGATCACCAGGCCGTCATCGCCCTGCTCCAGAATCTCGCAGCGGCCAACCGGCAGCACCTGCGGTTTGACCAATTCTACCCCATAGCCGTTGCCGCGTGGGTAACGAATCGCCACCGGCCCGTTGATGGTCAGGGCCGTGGCCAGCATATGACGCAGTTCCGCCTCATCTTTCGGGGCCATGACAGTCATATTGGGCAGACTGCGCATAAAGGCGAGATCGAACATGCCGGTGTGGGTGGCACCGTCAGCGCCGACGATGCCGGCCCGATCCATACAGAAAGTCACCGGCAGTTTCTGAATGCAGATATCATGGATAATCTGATCAAAGGCGCGCTGCAGGAAGGTGGAATAAATCGCCACAAAGGGGCGTTTGCCAGCTACGGAGAGGCCGCCAGCAAAGGTGACGGCGTGCTGTTCGGCGATACCGACATCGAAACAGCGTTCGGGATGACGCCGGGCGAAGCGCGACAGGCCGGTACCTCCCGGCATGGCCGCCGTGATGGCGACAATGCGATCATCGGCATCGGCCAGGTCGGCCAGCGTTTCGGCAAAGACTTCGGTGTAGCTCGGCGGATTGCCCTCGCTCTTGTTGGGCAGACCTGTTTGCACATTGTAGGGGCCCAGTCCGTGCCAGGTTTCCGGATCAGCTTCGGCCGGTGAAAAGCCCAAGCCTTTTTTGGTGATCGTATGCAACAGGATGGGGCCATCCAGATTCTTGCAATTGGCCAGCGTGGGAAGCAGATGTCCGAAATCATGGCCGTCGATCGGCCCGACATAGCGAAAGCCCATCTCCTCAAACAGGGTGCCGGGGGTGATCATGCCTTTGACATGCTCTTCCACGCGCTTGGCCGCATCCAGCGCACCGGGTAGTTTTTCCAGAATTCGCTTGGCAGTATCCTTGGCCTGCGTATAGGGCTTACCGGTAATAATACGGGCCAGATAGGAGGACATCGCCCCGACATTGGGGGCAATCGACATTTCATTATCGTTGAGGATGACCAGCAGCCGATTATTGCGTGCGCCGGCATGATTGAGCGCTTCAAAAGCCATGCCGCCGGTCAGCGCGCCATCACCAATCACGGCGATGACGTGATAATCTTCTCCGCTCAAATCACGCCCACAGGCCATGCCGTAGGCCGCCGAAATCGAGGTGGAAGCGTGGCCGGCACCGAACGGATCGTGTTCGGATTCGCTGCGTTTGGTAAAACCGCACAAGCCGCCATACTGACGAATGGTCGGAATGCCGGACAGGCGACCGGTAAGAATTTTATGCGGGTAGGCCTGATGCCCGACGTCCCAGACAATTTTATCGTGCGGCGAATCAAACAGGTAATGCAGGGCGATGGTTAATTCCACAACACCAAGCCCGGCCCCCAGATGCCCTCCGATCGGAGCCAGTGTTTCGATCAGGTACTGGCGCATCTCGGTAGCCAATCCGGGCAACTGATCTTCATATAGCGCCTTGAGGTCGGATACTCCGCGAATTTTTTCCAGCATTGGGTAGGTCACTTGCCACGCTCCTGAATATAATGCACCAGCGCCCGCAGATGCTCGGCCCGGTGGCTCATAGGCTGGCAGGCGGATACGGCCAGCTCCTGCATCTCATCGGCCAGCTCGCGAGCCCGTTGCAGGCCGAGCACGGAGACATAGGTTGCTTTGTTCTGCGCCATATCCTTGCCGGCACTTTTGCCCAGATCGGCCGAACTGGCGGTCACATCCAGGATATCATCAGCAATCTGGAACAGTAATCCAACTGCCTTGCCATAGCGAGAACAGGCATCCAGTGGCGCCGCATCCGCTCCGGCCAGCATGGCGCCAGCCTCACAACTCCAGCGTAGCAGGGCGCCGGTTTTATGCAGGTGAATACGCTCAACCGACAGTATGTCCATGCTTTCACTACTACTGTCTGCCTGCATATCAAGTATTTGTCCGCCAACCATGCCTTGACACCCGGCTGCCAGAGCCAGGGTGTGCAGCAATCGGCAACGCAGATCGGCATCAGTGTCACTCAGCGAGATCAGCTCAAATGCCAGTGCTTGCAGGGCGTCGGCGGCCAGCACTGCGGTCGCTTCATCGAACTGTCTGTGACAGGTCGGATTGCCGCGGCGCATATCATCATCGTCCATACAGGGCAGATCATCGTGCATCAGCGAATAGGTATGGATGCACTCAATGGCCAGTGCCGCCGGCATCACAGTGGCCGGGCGCTTTCCACCACAGGCGGCATAGCACTCCAGCAACAGCGCCGGGCGAATGCGCTTGCCGCCGGCCAGCAGGCTGTAACGCATGGCTTCGAGCAGTCGTTCCGGCACGATGGAGGTGCGCGCATCCAGTATCTCAACCAGTGCATCTTGCACATGGCCGGCATGCGCAGAAAGAAATGCGGGCGCTTGCACTTGCTTACAAGGCCCGTTCAGCTGTGTCGTCGTCGAGCACCTGCAAGCGTTGATCGGCCTGATCCAGCAGTATTTCACAGCGGCGTGACAGTTTTACACCCTGCTCGAAAGCAGACACGCTCTCCTCCAGTGGCAACTCGCCCGATTCCAGTTTTTCAACCAGTTCGGTTAAACCGGCCAGCGCCTGTTCAAACGATAGTGCATTGACATCGATTTTCTTGCTCACAGCGGTTGACTCCTTGCCCCGGAACGAGAACGGGGATGGTGGATTCTATGGCGCGTTGCGGCCGGGTCAATGTGAAGGTCATTTCAATGGCAATCAATCAGCATATCTCTAGTCTGTGCCCATGCATATGATTCATCACGACAGGCAGGATTATCCGGCATCTGTGGCCGAGCAGGAGGCTTTGGTTGCCGCCATTCTCAACGGCCATGCCGAGCCGAGCGTCATTTTCACCGAGCATCCGCCCATGTACAGTATTGGTACATCCGGCAGTGAAAGTGATGTGCTAAGCCGCTGCATTGATGGCGAATCCATGGCGGTGTATGCAACCGGACGCGGCGGCGAGGTAACCTATCACGGGCCGGGTCAACTACTCTGTTATGTCATCGCTGACTTGAGAGCAGCCCCGGATTTGCATCGTCATGTGCATCGACTGGAGGAGATGATCATCCGCACGCTGGCTGATTTCGACATTCAGGCCGGACGTCATCGGCGCGGTATCGGTGTCTGGGTCGATGGGAAAAAGATTGCCGCTGTCGGGGTTCGCTGTCGCAAATGGATCACCTTTCACGGCATTGCCCTGAACATCCACCCCAATCTGCGCCACTTCTCCGGCATTGTGCCCTGCGGCATGGCCGATGCCCCGGTGACATCCATGCAGGCGCTCGGTTCGGAGACTGATCGGGCTCAGGTTGAACAGGTGGCAGGCAGACATTGCGCCATTTTTTTCGACGATTGAGGATCAATCATTCTTAGTTTTCCGTATAGGATAGATGTGGGCGATTGCTTGACTTGATGCTCTCCTGTATCAGGGTGAATCGGTGTCAAAACAAGAGTTTATCGAATCGTTTGCTCCGCTCACGCTGCATGATCATGTTTATCGCGGCGATCATCGACTGCGGGTGGCGCTGGTTGGTCATCCCAATAGTGGCAAAAGCACGATTTTCAATGCGGTGGCCAGCACCCGCTACCGCACCGGTAAATTAAGCGGCACGCATAAACCCTATGCTGAATGTGCTGTCCAGGTTGGCGTGGACGAGGTTCATCTCGTTGATCTGCCCGGCCTGCCTTCATTGCGCGGTCTCGACGGCGATGATCTGGAGGCGCTGAAATATCTGCTCTGGGGTGATGCACGCCCATTAATTTCCCGCCACGAAGGGAGCGAGCCGCCAGCACCGTTTCCGCGTCCGGATGTATTGATTCAGGTGATTGATGCCAGCGCCTTGCAACAGAGTCTGGAGCTCTCGCTGGAGTTGGCAGAGCTCGGACTGCCCGTGATTATTGCGCTGAATATGATGGATGAGGCGCATCGCAAGGGCATTGCGATTGATGTGGAGCTGTTGTCTGAAAAGCTCGGCGCTGCGATCATTCCAATCGTCGCCTTGAAGGGGCACGGACTGGAAAAACTGTTTGCGTGCGTGCTACAGGCTGGCCGGCATCCGGTCTGCCCACTGCCGCAACTGCCCAGTCCGCACATTCAGCTCTGGGCGAACCGCTTGCATCAAGTGGTTGATCGGCCTGAGATTCAGCAGGCATTTTCTATTCCCGCCAATATGCTGACCATGAATCTGCTGGAACAGGACAATTATCTCCGCTCTGAAATTAAAAACCACTTCCCCGAGGTGGCTCCGGCTATCCATATGCTGCGCGAACAGGCCAATATGCAGCTGCCGAGAAATCTGACCGAGGAGGTCAAGGCTGATCGCCATCACCGCGCCATCAGTCTGTATGATGCGGTAGCACGCTGCGTGCATCAGCCAAAGACCGGTTGGGAAGATCGTCTGGATATGGTGTTCCTGCATCCGCATTGGGGACTGGTCGGTGCGCTGTGCGTATTCGCGGCCGTACTGTTCGTGGTCTTTGAGGTAAGCGCAGGACTTGATGCTTTATCTTCCGCCAGACTGGCCACGTTAATCTCAGCCTGGCAACCGGAAAGCGCTTTAGGCGTGATTGCCCGCGCCGTAGCGGACGGGCTGGTCGGGCTGATTGGCATTGTCATTCCCTATATGCTGCCGCTGGTGTTGATGCTGGTTGCGCTGGAAGAGAGTGGCATCATGCATCGCATTGCCTTTGTCGTGGATCGTTTTTTCCATGCTATCGGCCTGCACGGCAGAGTGGCTGTACCGTTCCTGCTGGGGCTGGGATGCAATGTGCCGGCGATTGCGGCCACCCGCAGCTTGAGCAGTGGCCGTGATCGGGTGGTTGCCTCCCTGCTCATCACCTTTGTGCCATGTTCGGCGCGCTCGGCTGTGGTGTTGGCATTGGGCGCTAAATATCTCGGGGCGACAGGCGTATTCCTGTTATTTCTGTTGAGCCTGCTGGTCATAGCCGTGCTGGGGCGTCTGTTATCACACCGCTATCCCGAGGTCAGCCCCGGCCTGATTCAGGAGGTGCCAGCCTACAGGTGGCCGAAAATACGACCGCTGATAGCATCCACATGGCAGCGCACACGGGATATTATTACCATCGTACTGCCGCTACTGGTTGCCGGCAGCGTGGTGCTGGCGCTATTGCAGTTTATCGGCGGCGACCGTGTGATCAATTCGGCGCTTGTTCCGGTAACCAGCTGGATTCTCGGGTTGCCGCTGGTGCTGGGCGTCCCCATTCTGTTCGGGGTGCTGCGTAAGGAGCTATCGCTGGTCATGATCTATCAGGCGCTTGGCACGTTCGATGTGGGTCAGATGCTCGACTGGATTCAGATCTCCACCTTTCTGGTGTTTATGCTGTTTTATGTTCCCTGTATTTCGACCTTCGCGGTGATGGTCAAGGTGATTGGCCGCAAAGATGCACTGTTTTCCGTCGCCCTCTCCATCGGCGTTGCGCTGACTGTCGCCGTGCTTGTACGTTTTTTTCTTACTGGCATAGGCCAGTTTCTGTACAGCTGATGAATTGGGCCAATTTGACGAGCGTGATGGTCATCACATCATGCGCAGGTGTTGCCGGTAGTGTTCGCCGTATGGATCAAGATGCTGAAACAAACAGCGCGTTGTCAGATGTAACAAAATCATGCATGGAAAAAGACCGGGACTTGAGCATTATTTTCTGCGTGGCATGATTATGTCATGAGAAGATTGTCCATTCGCGTTCAGCAGATTAAACCATCAGCAACACTGGCCATTACGGCCAAAGCGGCGGAAATGCGCGCCGCCGGTAAAAGCATCATTTCACTCTCGGTCGGCGAGCCCGATTTCGAAACGCCAAAAGCCGCCCGTGAAGCAGGCATTGCGGCCATCAATAGCGGCTTTACCCGTTATACAGCAGTGGCCGGCATACCCGAATTGCGTCAGGCGATTGCCGAGAAATTCAAGCGTGATAACGAGCTGGATTACAGCGCCGATGATATTCTTGTCTCCACAGGCGGCAAGCAGTGCATCTATAATCTGTTGATGGCGGTGATGAATCCGGGCGAACGCGCCATTATTCCCGCGCCCTACTGGGTATCCTACCCCGATATGGTGAAGCTGGCAGAAGGCACGCCCGTGATTGTGCCTACTACGGCTGAAGCAGACTTTAAAATCACGGCATCACAACTGGATGACGCATTGTGTCACCGCTGCAAAATTCTGTTTCTCAACTCTCCTTCCAACCCGACCGGCATGGTCTATTCGGAGGACGAACTGAAAGCGCTTGGCGATGTGGTTCGCAAACACCCCGATCTGATTGTCGCTACCGATGATATGTATGAGAAAATCCTTTTTGATGGCAAACAGTTTGCCACTTTTGCGCAGGTTAACCCCGATCTGAAAGCGCAAACGGTTACTTTCAACGGTGTCTCCAAGGCCTTCTGTATGACCGGTTGGCGCATCGGTTTTTGCGGCGGCCCCAATGCAATCATCAAGGCTATGACCAAGATTCAGGGACAGAGTACCTCCAATCCCAATGCCATTGCCCAGAAAGCGGCGCTGGCGGCGTTGACCGGGCCGACCGATGAACTCGACGAGATGGTCGCCACCTATGAAACCCGGCGCGGCTGGCTGGTCAATGCCATCAATGCCATCCCCGGTATGCATGCCATGATGCCGGACGGCGCTTTTTATGTGTTTCCATCCGTTGCCAGCTGGATAGGCAGCACCACGCCGTCCGGCATAACGCTTGCCGATGATGTGTCGATTTGCGAATGGCTACTGGAAGAGGCCGGCGTAGCGCTGGTGCCAGGTGCCGCTTTCGGCTCTCCCGGCCATGTGCGTTTCTCCTATGCTGTCAGTCAGGACACCCTGGAAGAGGCCGTGCACCGAATCGCCACAGCGGCGGGTAGCCTGAGCTGATAGCTTTGATGTAGTCGTAAAATCCGCCCAGCATTTTTTCCGCGTCCATGCATGGGCGCTCTGAGTACATTTCACGCAGTCATCATGGATAAATCATCCGGGCTAAAGGCTGTAGCGGGAGCCACATGGGCCAGGGTAAAAATATAGGCCCAGAAGCTCGATTCACGGGTGAAGTAGCAACTGCTTTGTCCGTACTGAACCCGGATGCCTTGTTTGCACTGGCATACTTTCAGGGCAACAGTGTCTGCAAAACTGGCTGCAATTCTGCTGGCGCGTTCAATGTTCATGATAGGCCTCCATCTTGCTGTCGAGGGATATTCCAATCCCCTTGATGCGGTGGTGACGCCAGTCATCGCCGAATCTTCAGTGGGATGCGTGCGCGGCAGGTCAGTCCATCCATGCATAGTATTGGCGATGGCGACCTGCGCTGGCGTTCACCCTGCCGTATGGATATACCCGATGATGTTCATCATATTCATGACGGGCGCGGACCTCCTGCGCCTCATGGCGGGCACGGGCTTCCCTTGCCTCATGACGCGTATGATTGTAATCATTTTCACGCTGATCACCGTATCTGTAAGAGCTGTAGCGACCGTGATGCCTGTATGCATATCGACCTCCTTGCAGTTCGTGCTCCTCATGCTCTTCGTAGGCCTCCCGGCCATTGTATTCAGAATCGCCATATTCCGATTCCCTATCATCAACATATGCATCATCCACAAATTCCGGTTGCAGACTACCGAGAAACGCGCCTGCAAGGCCGCCGAAAATTGCTCCGATGACAGCGCCATCTTCACGATCTTCGCTTTGATAGCCGATTACTGCGCCGGCTGTCGCACCCACTGCTGCGCCGGTTAACAGATTGCGATCCTGTGGGCCTGCATACGCAGATACGGATGTGAATAACAGCATGACCAGTCCGAATAATATCTTTTTCATATACGCCTCCTTTGAATGGCTGCGGACAGTATAGAAAGGCATCTGCTGTTGAAGAAAGTGGATATTGTCAACTATTTAGGGTAAATATCACGCGTAAGGCTTCAGGAATTTATCACTGGCTAATATGATCAGGCTGTGGATTTTGTGATCCATCTGTTTCTGCGTGGTTATCGGCACTATTTGGCGGCTCTTTATTTTCCATCTGTTGGAGGGAATACTTTTCCAGAAACACGGTTAAATTAGCCACCACCAGTGAATAGACCACGATGCCAATCACCATCGTAATGACGGCAATGACACGTCCTCCGGGCGTGATCGGAACCACGTCGCCATAGCCGACTGTCGTTAATGTGACAAATGCCCACCATAAGCCATCAGGGAGTTGGCCGAATTGCGGATTTTGCCCGTGTTCCAGCAGAAAGGTGAGCGTGCCGAATATAAACACCAGGCCAAACACCATTGCCATAGCAACCGGCAGGCTATCTCCGGATAGTAGCAGCATGCGAATAAGGCGGTCTTTATTACTGCGTATGAGCGCACCCAGCCTTAAAGCCGGAATCAGATGGGCCACTCTTAAGGCCATGAGCATTCGCAGTACAGGAGATGAGAGCAGTACGATCACTGCAAGATCAAACCAGTTAGATTTCATCCATTGCTTGCTGTTATCTGCAATCCACCAGCGAACAAAGAACATGGCGACAAAACTGACCAGTGATACCATGAGTGACCAGGATGGCAGTGACTTGATAAAGGGTGCTGCTACGGCGGTAATCGTGGTGATAAACAGGCCGGAATCCAGAGCACGTTGCCAGAAGGTGCGTTGGTTCATCATTTAATGGTCGCTGCCTGCCTTGTGTCCGAAATAGAGCGACAGTGAAATAAGGAAAATGCCGGCACCCATATAGAGGATATTTAACGGGTCATCGAAGGTGACGTGCAGTACGTTTTTGAAGAACGCCACAATAAGAATCATCAGAATAACTTTTCCGAGTCGATCTTTCAGATCATCCAGAGATTCAATCTGTAACAACTTGCCGGCTGTCGGGTTGTCTTTTGCGATTTCGATCTTATCAATATGAAGTTCATACACGCCGAGTGCAAAAATCAGCATGACAATAGCCAGCAGGAAATCGTCTACAGCAGTGATGACATGACTGACCACGACGACATGGAAATGTTCAACCTCATGGCCCATGAAATAGACCTGAATAAATTCAATAAGCAGTTTGCCCATATCCCAGGCAGAGGAGATAAACAGCAGGGCCATGCCCACAATGCAGGACCATACAGCCAGCAGCGTTAAATAGCGTGAGTTCCATAATAGCGCTTCAAAAAATAATTTCATATGTGTCCCTCTCAGCCAAGGCTTGCACTTGCTGAACAGTGTCGGCGTCTTCGACTCGGTTCCAGCATGTTTCGTGCCATATGTTATCCGAATCGCATTAGGCTGGCCATTCACCAGTACCGGCGCGTAGCAATACGGGTTCACTTGTACATAAATCCACTACTGTGGAGGGGGTCGTGCCGCTCCAGCCGACATCAAGGACAGCGCACGACAGATGCTTCAATCGGGGCACGAATTCATCCGGATCAAAAGCAGGGTAATCATCTCCCGGAAATTGTAGAGTGGTGCATAACAGCACTTCCCCACAGGCTTCCAGCAACAAATGGCATACCGGATGGTCGGGAATGCGGATACCTACATCATGGCGTTTTCCGAAAATACGCCGTGGCAATGAGGCGCTTGATGGTAGAATAAATGTGTACGGACCTGGTAAGCAGCGTTTCAGAATTCGATGTGCTTGATTGTCGATACGGACACAGGTGGCCGCCTGCGACAAATCTGCACAGACCACTGCCCATAAATGGTGGTCGTCCAGTTGACGTAGTGTGCGAATATCGGCAATAGCACCGGTTGCCTGCGGTTTGCACATCAAAGTGTAGCAGGTATCCGTTGGGGCGATGACAAATCGCCCCTGTTGCAATAACGCCGAAGCCCGGCGTATTTGTCTTATTTGCGGACGTTCCGGATGTAACCGCAGGTGTTCGAATTGATGCACATCGATTCCTTTGTTAAAAGTCGGATTCTACGCTGTTAAAAGCCCGGAATCATACTACCAAGCCCTTTGAGAAGCTCCTTTTGAGGCGATGATGCAGGCTGGGCTGGCGCGCCGCCCTGTTTGCCTCCGCCCAGAATTTTGTTCAGTTTGCTGCCAATCTTACTCTTGTTTAACAGGGCCGGGGCATTATCAATCAGAGTCCTGGCGTTGATCTCCGGCCTGACTTTTAGCGAGGCGAACGGGCCGGTAATATGCAGGGGAACTGTAAGCCCCTTGCGAAGCATCGAGCCGCCTTGCCCTTTCAGGGTTCCAACGACGCGTGGCTTGACATGATAATCCATGGTTTTACTGACCAGGTTCACGATCCCCTGACCTGTGACGCGCAATAATGGTGAGCTCATAAACAGATCCTGATTATTCGCCACGCCGTTTTTGACATTGAAACTGCCGGAGAGTTGGGCGAAATCTGTTTCCTTCGGCCCCTGTTTATAAGCTGCCGGATTGGTAAATTTGCGAATGGCACCGGCAATATCAAAGCCTTTGAGTTTGCCGTTTCTGAACAACACTTTACCCCGCCCATTCAGGCTTTTTACTGCTGTTGCAGTCAAGCCTGTAGCGTGAAAGCTGGTGTCCATGGCCATTGTCCCGGTCAGCATGTCCATCTTGGCTGTTGCCTTGAGCAGCGGTCCTGCCTGTACGCCAGTGATATGCACGGATTCTTTCCATTTAGCCGGATAGGCCGCTACATCAATACTGGCCCTTTCGGTTACTTTGCCTCCAGCCAGATTAAAGCTCAGCGGGCTCAAATCGAAGCGACCTTTCGAGCCATTGATGGAGGCAGAAAAATTTTGCATCTCCAGTCCGCGCAGGAATAGCGTTCCTATCTGTAACTTCGACGTCACAACCCAGCTTTTCAGGAAGCGCAAATCCGGTTCTGCGGCAACTTTTTCAGCTGCAACAGCCTCTTCTATGACAGACAAACCTCGCCGATCTCGGGCCTGTTTCTCCTGCTTTCCCTGCGGCAGCCATGGATCCATGTGCAACTGCTTTGCCGACATGCGCAAACGTATATCCGGCCCGCTATAGCGCACTGCGCCCGTCGCTCTGAGCAGGTCATCATCAAGCATCAATTGCAGGTCGTTGATATCCATTTTCTTACTGTTGCCCGACAAAGACACGTTAAACTTCACCTGTTTCCACGGCGACGGGTGGGCGGCGTACATACGATTTAAATCGGGTATAAACGTAGATAGCCAGGTACGGGCGATTGGCTGGCTGTCGATGCGCAATTTGAATGTAGGATTGGTTGTCAATTTTTGTACGCTACCCTTGATATCAAACAGGCTTTTGTTATCAACAGCCAGCGTTGCGCGATTCAATTTCAATTGATCCGTTTTTGGTAGCTCAACTTTCCAGTTGATGTCCAGCTTATGTGCTGCGTCCAGCATCAGTTGACCTTCAGCAAGGCGAATGCCATCCGGATGTTGCTCTATCCTGGCCGATACGCCCACGCTAGCTTGGGCGATATCGCCCAACTGGACTGGCCACCCGCTGATGACATTTTTGAATGGCTGCAGTGCGACCTTGTCCGCCTTGAAGTGGCCCTGCACCGGCAGGGACAGCGGATCCAACTTTGCCAGATCACCCAGTGGGCCGATATTGGCATCCAGTTCAAAGGCATTACCGGATAGTTTGCCGGACATGGTTACCGAAACGGGCCTCTTAAGTTGCACATCTTTAAGTGCCACACTCAGTTCGGACAGCACGACGGGTTTGGCCTTCGCATCGACCCATGTTATTTCACCGCCGGTCAGGCTTAACGACTCGGCCTGTAGCGCTGCCAGCGCAGGCGCCGCTGCTGCAGACTGGCCTGAATCGGCGGCAGGTTCTCCGCCATTTGTTGGCGAAGAGATCAGGTCGCCCCAGTTGGTTTCTCCGTTACTGTGGCGCTCCAGGTATACAACTGGCTTCACTATTTCAAAGTGCTTAATTTCGATTTTTCTGGATAGTAATGGCATCAGGGCCAGTTTTACATGCAGGCGCTGTACGCTGAGAAAATCATGTTTGGTGAAGCCTGCGCGGTTAGCCAAATGCACATCATCCAGTTCAACGCCTATCCAGGGAAATAGAGAGGCATTTATTTTGCCGATGCTCAAATGGCGGCCGGTAGAATCTTCGACGGTCTGTTCAATCTTGCTTTTGTAGACATTCACATCGATGAAAAACGGAGCAACCAGCAGGGTAACAATCAGAACCCCCACAATAATCAAGCTATATCGAACTGTTTTGGCAATGGTTTTGGACATAATGAACCCCTTTCAAATGCACTCTTTTTACCATGTGGACTTTTGCTCATGAGTGCAACATCCGAATAGCGCTATCTTGCGGGCTCACCACGGGTCTTGCAATGGCGAAATATGCACGATCTGTCCGAAAAGCACCCATCAAGCTGAATATATGAAAAACTCCCGACTCAGGACTGGTAAGGCTTTGTCGTCTAAAGCGATGTCAAATGACACTCCTGCACTAGTTCACCCACGGCCAATTCATTCTATGACTTAAATCATTGTCAGATAATGGAAAAGAACCGCATCTGGACTAATGTCTGATTTAAGCGCATGCTTCGGCCATGCAGATTAGAGCAGCAAAAACACCTGAGCTT
>JALUWF010000023.1 GCA_027019785.1 Mariprofundus sp.
GCCTCGATCCGGCCGGCTTCGTCAATCAGGCGGGATGTTGAAGTAGGCGGGATTCCGGTGGATAGCGATTATGTGATTTTTATCGTGGATACCTCGGGCAGCATGCAGAGCATCTGGGGTCAGGTGTCAGCAACGGTGATCAATGTGCTTAAAATTCATCCCAAGGTGAAGGGATTTCAGATCATGAATGATAATGGCATCCACCTGATTTCCAGCTATGCGGGCAAGTGGATTGCCGATACGCCGCAACGGCGGCGCGGGGTGATGAAGCTGTTCGGATCATGGCAAAGCGCTTCCAACAGCAGTCCGGTCGAGGGGTTGGAAGTGGCGCTGAAACGGTATGCCAGGCCAAATATCTCACTATCGATCTATATTTTTGGTGATGATTATACCGGCGCATCCTACGGTGCGGTGATTGATCGTATTGATGCCCTGAACACCAACAGGATCACAGGAAAAAGACTGGCTAAAATCCATGCCGTCGGATTTCTCTCCAACTATGCCACCAACCGTTTCTCCATCCTGATGCGCGAGGTGACCAGACGCAACGGCGGCACATTCCTGGGGCTGGCACCATAATCCTGGAATCCTATGGCAATGGGAAACGGCATAGTGTGAGACGATTTAGGCTTATTGGGCAGGGCTGTTTTTGATGGCATCACCGATATTGATTGGCGCCGTCGATTTGGTGATCAGGGCAATGGCGGCCTGATGTTGGGCGGCCAGTACCAGTGCTTCGCCGATTCGCTCCTGTGGCAAGAGTACGTCGCCACCGCTCACCTTATCCCTGACCAGACGTCCGGCCTTGTAGATTGACATCTGCATGCCGGCTTTTAAACCGTCTTTCAGGCCAAGATTGATACCAATGACCTGATGTTGAGCCGCCTCATGCGCATCGTTGCGAATATAGATGACAGCGCCGGACAAGGGGTATTCCGGGTAGGCTGGTACAAGATGCGGGTCAATGATCCGTGCCGGTTTGACTCTGTCGCCACGCGAAATTTCTTCAAATGCCTTGACCACAGTGCCGCGATATACGCCATCTTCAAGCGAATCAATTCTGATCTGCCCCATGTGCCTGATCAGTACGCCCAGAGCATTGCCACGGTGCGGATCAAGCACGGTATCGGTGCTGCGGAATACATCGAACAGCGTACCGACTTTGGCCGGCTGGCTTAATTTCAGGTAAACCATATCGTGCGCGCCGTAATTCAGGCGATCATCCCGTGAATCGACGATATAGCCCACGCCCTGCACCTGACCGGGCTGAATAAACCCCTGCCGCTGCAAGGCTGTCAGCAGCAGCGATGAATCCCTGTTCCCCTCGATGCGCTCGACTGGCCGGATAATGACCTCGGGATGCGGCCGAACCATGCTCAAGCCGCCCTGACTTGAGCGACTGCCATCAAACCATATTTTGTTGCCGGGGTAAATCAGATCGGGATTGGTAATGTAGAGATTATGCTCCCAAATTTTCAGCCATTTCCACGGGTCTTTGAAAAAATGATTGGCGATATCCCACAGCGTATCACCTTTTTTGACGATATAAGGTTGCGACACATTCGCTTTGACATTCGAGGCGCCGATCGTATCCGCTACCTGATGCTCGCCCGCATACAAGAACGGGGAAGATAGCAGCAGTCCGGCCAGTATTGTCGGCAAAAATAGCTGTTTAAGTGTCATATCCGTCTCCCGCAGTGTTGAAACATTGTCACAGAGTGCGACCCCATGCAATACATGATGGTGATGCCCCTGTTTATGCTCATCATTTTGAACTCATCATTTTGAACTGGCGCTCTCTTTTCTGGTCGATGGTTCCGTACCATGCATCAGACGCCTGATATTGCCTGCATGTTTTAGTGTCACCAGTGACGCAAAAATCATGCCGACCAGTAGTGCCGGCGCAGAAGCGCCGCTTAGCGCCAACAGCAGAGGCAACAGCAGCGCAGCCAGAATTGAGGATAAGGAGACATAGTGGGTGATTTTCAGCAAGATGACCCATGCCAGCAGACCGATTGCTGCGATCAGTGGCTGCCACGGCAACATGACGCCCAGCATGGTCGCCACACCCTTTCCCCCCTTGAATCCCAGATAGACGGGGAAAATGTGGCCCAGAAATGTGGTCACGGCAATCGCCGCAATCCAGCTCTCAGGGAGTTTCAACATCAGCGACAGCGATACCGGGATAGCGCCCTTGCTGATATCGGCCAGCAGGGTTAATGCACCGACCAGTTTTCCGCCTGTGCGCATGGCATTGGTGGCGCCGATATTGCCGCTGCCATAATCACGCGGATCGCGCTTACTTAACCATTTACTTAGTAACAATCCAAATGGCACAGCCCCCAGCAAGTAGGCCGCCAGCAGTGTTCCGATAAGAAAATAGTTCAATTGCAGTCACCAATGATCATACAAAACTATATTAGTCATTCTGAATCCCCTGTTAATATGAAACAAGCCATGCGCGTTAGTTTGAAAGTATGGGCGATCATACGCCAAGGTCAATCTGCCGCTGCCGAACTATGATTGCTGCGGTTGGGATGGCTGCATTGCTTTTGTTCGCTGCACAGCTATCCTGCGCAATCGTAATAATTCAGCATTGCCGCATGTTTTTATCGTCGGGAGGGGAGACAGATGTCCATCAAATCAGATAAATGGATTCGCAGCATGGCGCGGGAACACGGCATGATCGAGCCATTTGTCGACGGTCAGGTCAAGCAGCGGTCGGATGGAGTTGGCATCGTTTCTTATGGCCTCTCCTCTTACGGCTATGATGTGCGTTGCGCCGATGAGTTCAAGATATTTACCAACATCAATTCGGCGATTGTCGACCCGAAGGATTTCTGCCCCAGTTCTTTTGTCGATGTTCAATCCGATGTCTGCATTATTCCTCCCAATTCATTTGCTCTGGCCAGAACGGTTGAATATATGCGCATCCCGCGCTCGGTGCTGACGATCTGTCTGGGTAAATCGACCTATGCCCGCTGTGGTATCATCGTTAATGTCACGCCGCTGGAGCCGGAATGGGAAGGGCATGTGACGCTGGAGTTTTCCAACACCACGCCGCTGCCGGCCAAGATTTATGCCGGGGAAGGCATTGCCCAGTTCCTGTTCCTCGAATCCGATGAAGCGTGCGAAACGTCCTATGCCGATAAAGCAGGCAAATATCAGGGACAGACCGGCGTGACAGTGCCAAGGTTATAGTTATGAAATTATCCGATATTTTATCCCGCGCCGACAGGCCGTTGATCTCCTGTGAGTTTTTTCCACCCAAAACCGACAAGGGCGAAGCCAACCTGTGGCGCTGTCTGAATGAGTTGCGCAGCATCAACCCAGCCTATATCTCCGTCACCTACGGAGCCGGAGGCAGCACGCAGGATCGCACCAAAGGTATTGTCACCCGCATCAAGGACGAGACAGGCCTGTCACCGGTGGCGCACCTGACCTGTGTTGGCGCCAGTAAAGATGATCTGGCTGCATTGCTGGCCGATTACCGTGCGGCTGGTATCGAAAATATTCTGGCGCTCAGAGGCGATGCGCCGGAGGGCATGGATCACTTTGAAGCGGTAGCTGGCGGTTTTTCCCATGCTACCGATCTTATTGCATTCTTGAGAGAGCAGGGCGACTTCTCCATTGCCTGTGCCACCTACCCGGAAGGACATCCGGAATCCAAAGGCGGCGTAGCCGATGATATTCGCTACCTGAAAATGAAGCAGGACAACGGGGCTGATGCTGCAGTCACCCAGTATTTCTTCGATAACGAGGCATTTTTCCGCTTTCGTGATGCATGCCACTCAGCCGGTGTGACGCTGTCAATTATTCCGGGTATCATGCCGATTGGCAATTTCGACCAGATTGTCCGTTTTTCATCCATGTGCGGCGCGGGTATTCCGAACTGGTTGCGCCAACAAATGGAGCCGATCAAGGATGATCTGGAGGCAGTCAAAGCCCTGGGCATCGAATTGGCCGCAAAGCAGTGCCGCGAACTGTTACAGGCTGGCGTACCCGGATTGCATTTCTATACCCTGAATAAATCCGAAGCGACCATCGCCATCCGTAACCAACTCACCGATTTGTTGTAATGTCCAGAGCGGACTAAACCACATGCTCTGGCAATT
>JALUWF010000024.1 GCA_027019785.1 Mariprofundus sp.
CTGCCGATATTGGCCATCACGAATTGCCGGAAGGCAGGCGATCCGGCCAGGGCAGCATCAAAGGCATCCAGCGGCAACAGCACCATATCGACATCGGTTTCGGCCACGCCTTCTGCCGGATATTGCTGATGCGCCAGTAAACAGGTTGTCGTCAGCATACAACTCTGCCCCTCTTCGACCCGATAGAGCACCATCTCATGGCCTTGCGGATCAATCTTCTGCACCCGAATCGCACCACTGACCACCAGCACATAACCATTACAGGCATCGCCATCGCGAAACAGCACACTGCCCCGCTTGACCTGCATGCGCATCGCCTTGCCAGCAGTATTACGCCACGCTTTGTCCCGGTTTTGTTTCAGATATGGAAACGTATTCAGCCAGTCGGTTTTTACAGGCATAAAACTCATATCAAATGCTATTCAACGCCTGTTCCAGCAGCGGCCTTGCCTCTTTCACCAGACAGTTTAGTTCGGGATTGTCGATCATGCCGACCATGGCCGCCGGATCAATGATCGATACGACTGTTTGATTATCGCTGTCTTTATAAACGATCACATTGCACGGCAGCATCAGGCCCAGTTCCGGTTCCAGATTCAGCGCTGTATTGGCCAGCTTCGGATTGCAGGCTCCAAGAATCACATAGGGCGCACGTTCCACATCGATCTTTTTCTTCAGCGTTTCGGTCACATCAATGCGGGTCAGAATGCCGAAACCGACCACTTTCAAAGCATCAGTAATAGCCGCTTCCGCAGCCGCCACATCGCCATCAAATACCGTTCTCAACCCATAATCGCTCATGTTGTTCTCCTTACAGTCAAAATCTTTTTTACCGCAGAGTACGCAAAGTTTCGCAGAGGAAAGGCAAAATCCATTATATCTTTAACCCTGCCATTGAAGTGTTTAATTACCATTACATTGCTATATCAGCCTATTCTTGCTCGGTTTTACTTTGCGTAACTTTGCGTCCTTTGCGGTTAAAAGTCTTTTTATGCTTTTTCAACCGGATAACCGGCCTCGATCCAAGCCATGGTGCCGCCTTCGATGTTGATCAGGTTACTGCGACCGCACTGGCACGCCAGATAATCGGCCGCCTGCGCCGAGCGCGCACCGGAACGGCAAATCAGATAGACCTCATTATCCTGAGGAATTTCATCCAGCCGCGCCGTCAGCGTGTTTAACGGCATCAGCTTGGCGCCCGGCGCATGGCCGGAGTAGTACTCTTCGGGCGAGCGCACATCAATCAGGTTGATCGCTTCATTTTTCTCATGCGCAATCAGCCAGCGCGGATAGAATTCATTGACGTTCATCGTTTTAAACATTTATTTCTCCACCGGGTAGCCGGCTGCCTTCCAGGCATCGAAGCCACCCTTGATATTTTCAATATTGTGATAGCCGTTGACTGCCAGCAGTTTGGACGCCCGCGATGAGCGGCCGCCAGATTTACAGTACACATACACCTGCTTGTCGTGCGGCACTTCGCTCAAATGTTCCGCCAGTTGCTGAACCGGAATCAGTTTCGCGCCGCTGATATGGCCTGCGGCATACTCTTCGGGCGTACGCACATCGAGCATCATAAATGGAATCAGCGATTTTGCGCCCTGCTGCCAGTGGTCGTGGGCATGTTCGATCGTGGCGTTTTCATAACCGTCCGCAGTCTGTTCACCCATGCCGCACGCCGTTGCCGTCAGCGGCATGACAATTGCGATCGCTGCTATCATCAATCGTTTCATTTCACTTCTCCTTTCATCATCAGGGGGTTTTCTGAAACACCAAATGTTCTGAATAGCGACTCACCCCGCTTCGCGACTCCCAATCCGAGAGTAACAGAATCAATCATACGAAGTGCGGCTTTAGCCACGCCAAATAGTGAGTCAAGGCGCGACTAAAGTCGCACTTCCGGTACAATGATACCCATTTTGTTACTCAAGAGCATCCATTCTGCCATGAAGACAAGCACCAAACCAATCAAGGGTGCCGCAAGCCATAGAGAAATACGCATAGATTCAACCGCCAGGTTGAGTGGGCAACCCCGCACCCTGCCATGATCCCATGCCGCCGGAGAAATTGTACACGTTGGAAAAACCGGCTTTGGCCAGTTTTGTCGCTGCCATGGCCGAACGGTTGCCCGATGCGCAGATCACCACAACAGGCTTATCCTGCGGGATCTCCTGCAAACGTGCGGCCACCTCGCCCAGAGGGATATGCACAGCCGCTTTGGGGTGGCCGGACTGCCATTCGCCGGGTTGGCGCACATCCACCAGCGTATGCGCCTGATCCCGCATTTTTTGCAGATATTCACTCGCCGAAATAGATTGCACTCCCGATAGCCTGGGCGCAACCAGGCGTCGCCACAGCATCCAGCCGACAAGCAACGCCGCTGCAATATTGAATGCATTTTGTTGTAGAAACTGCAATAGATTTCTCCTTTAAACACCAGGGTATGAACGGTTCATTATATTAAGAAAGGCAGGCACAGACGATCTCGTCTTGAAGGGAGAGGGGAGAAGAAACCGCCTGCACCCGCCAGATGGTTACCTGTCGCAACTATTCTGGAAGCCCAGCTTGGACAGGATTGTCTCCATCAGACACCATTTCGTGATGCCCGACTGCAATAGATTCGCCCCAACAAAAGCTGTGAACCAGAGCCATGTCGGCTTGATCAAATCCACGCCGTTATAGCGGTATGAGAGATAGAGGCTGAGCAGGATAAATACACCTGCAATAATCCGTATCATCCGTTGAATCGTCATTGTGTTTCTCCTTTATTTAAAACCATAATCATCTCTCGCCAAGCCGCAAAGACGCAAAGAAAACCAATTCAATGCGGCTCTTGTTTTTCTTTGCGTCTTTGCGTCTTGGCGAGAAACATGCTTTTGACTTCCGTCTTTATGCTTTTTCGCGTTGCCAGAGGTAGTACATCAGCGGCGTGACAAACAGAGTCAGAATCGTGGCGGCCAGGGTGCCGAAGGCCATCGATACGCCCAAGCCCCCGAATACCGGATCGGTGATCATGATTGAGGTGCCAGCAATCACAGCCAGTGCAGTCAACAGAATCGGGCGAGCGCGCACTGCGCCTGCTTCCAGCACGGCTGTTTTCACATCAAAGCCCCGTTTGCGATAATCGAGGATAAAGTCGATCAGCAAGGTGGAATTACGCACCACGATGCCAGCCAGAGCGATCATGCCAATCATCGAGGTGGCCGTGAACGGCTGGCCGGTAATCCAGTGGCCGGGAAAGATACCGATCATGGTTAATGCAGTCGGTGCAATCACCAGTATCGGCAGCATAAATTCACCATAATAAGCCACCATCAACAGATAAATCAACACCAGCGCGACAATAAATGCTGCTCCCAGATCGCGGAACACATCCAGCGTCAGCCGCATTTCGCCATCCCACAACATATGATAGCCGAATGTGTCATCAGGCGTGGTCTTGGTGAAACGCATACCACCAGTCTTCAACCTTACGCCGGGCACGATCTCTTGGCCGTCCAGCTTGCCATCCATATCCAGCAGCGAATAGACCTGCGACCCCTGCTTCGGTTCGGCCATCACATAAGTCACCTGATGGCCATCCTTGGTGTAGATCGGCTTGGCTACAAGCGACCGCTCAATGGTGGAAAATGCGGACAGCGGCACCGGCCCGTTGGTGCCGCTGACGTAGATTCGATCCAGATCTTCGGCATGAGCACGCAAGGCTTTGGGCAGCTGTACATGCAGCTGCACCTGATGGCGTTCGTTTTGAACATGAACTGCACCAAAATTATAACCATGCAGAAAATCGCGTAGCGCTGTCTCCACCTGAGCGGTGGCGACGCCCAGTTGCGAGGCCTTTTCCTTGTTGACCTTCACATTCAGTTGTAGCTGATCATCGCCGACTGAATCATCGATATCTGTTACATCATAGGTGTGTTCAAATGTGTGACGCACCTGCTTGGCGATTTTACGCTGGGTCGAATAGTCGGGCCCGTAAATTTCCGCCAGTAAGGTAGAGCGCACAGGCGGCCCCGGCGGATCCTCCACCAGCTTGATGCTGGTTTTCGGATGCGCCGCAATCACCCCTTTAAGCATATCACGCATCTGCAGCACAATGGCCGCCGACTGAATGGAACGATCATGCTTATCAACCAGATTCACCCGGATATCGGCCAGATTCGCCCCTTTTCGTAATACAGCGCCGCGCAACATACCGTTGAAATCCACAGGGCCACCCCGGCCTACGAATGTCTCATAATTCGTGACCATCGGATGGGTTCGGATCACCTCAGCCACCTCGCGGGCCACCCTGTCGGTATCTTCCAGCGCTGATCCTTCAGGCATGTCTATGGTGATGTTGAAGGTGTTATTATTGCCCTTGGGCAACATTTTCAACTCCACTGCACCCGGCGTCAACGGGCCATTGATGCCCGACGGCCTTATAAACTGCCAGGCAGGTTCCAGCATCGCCGCCACAAACAACACCAGTACAACAGCTGAAAAAATACGCCGCGTAGCAACAGATTCGATCAATGGCGTAGCCAGGCGCATATAGGCCCGATGCACGCCATCTTTGGGCAATTCATCTGTCTCTTCCATCGTCGCAGCCGGCATTTTCAATGGCAACCAGTGCTGCGCAATCCAGGGCGTGAACATATAGGCAATCAGCAGCGATGCAGCCATCGCAATCGGCGTATTAAATGGAATCGGGCGCATGTACGGCCCCATCATGCCTGTCACAAAGGCCATAGGAATAAATGCCAGAATCACGGCGATGGTCGCAACAATCGTCGGTTTGCCCGTTTCATTGGTCGCAGCAATAATCAGAGCCGCCTTTTCCTTCAAACTGCCTGCGCCTTTATGCAGATGCCGATGAATATTTTCGATGACCACAATGGCATCATCCACCAGTAATCCCAGCGCCAGAATCAGAGCGAACAGGGCAATTCGGTTAATCGTCTGTCCGGCCAGCATACCCACACCCAATACGATAAACAGAATCAGCGGGATATTCATGGTAACAATCGCCGCCTCGCGCCAGCCCAGGAACAGCAGAAGAATAATAATAACCGAAGCAATTGCGATGCTCAGATGCTCCAGCAACAGATTCACCGCCGCATTGGCACGCTTACCGGAATCGCGCGTGATGGTCACATGGACGTCATCCGGAATAAAATCGCCTTTCAACTCATTCAGCTTGGCCTCAATGCGATGCGTCACCACCACTGCATTGGTGCCACGCTTCTTGGCCAGCGTAATCGAGACTGCCGGTAGTTCCCCGGCACTTATAGCGGCATCATCGCTCATACCGGACTGTGCCGCCACCGACTGACCAAAACCGATCCTCTGATACTGCTTAATTTCGGATGGCCCGTCGGTAATCGTGGCTACATCGCGCAGATAGACGGGCTTTTTATGAACCGCGCCAACAATCAACTGCCCTACCTGGGAAGCGCTTTTCAAGTAACCGTCCAGCCAGACATTGCTCTGCCTGTTATCTGCAACCAGTGCCCCCATATCGCCGCCGGCATTGGCGCCGGCCAGCACCTGATGCAAGCGATCGAGGGTAATATGGTAGGCGGCCAGACGCACCGGATCGAGCTGAATACGAATCTGGCGATCGTTACCGCCAATTATATCGGCAACAGAAACACCATCCAGTGAGCTGAGCTGATCGCGTACACGCTCGGCCAGACGTTTTAGCGACAAGCCATCCATATCGCCCGATGAGAGCGCAATCACCGATACAGGCACATCATCGACATCCATCGGCTTGACCAGCGGCTCGGATGCGCCGACAGGCAAACGATCCAGATTATGCATGATATGGTCATAGAGTTTAACCAGGCTGGCCTCTTTATCTTCGCCCACCTTGAACATCACCGTCACCACAGCCTGTGAATCCAGCGCCATGCCGTAGGTGTGATCCACGCCGGTCATCTCGCGCAATACCATCTCCAGCGGTCGCAAAATAAGATTCTGAACCTCTTCGGGAGAGGCACCCTGCATACGCACAATGACATTGGCGGCAGGCACATCAATGTGCGGATTTTCTTCACGCGGTGTCACAATCAACGCCAGCACACCGATCATGAAAACCAGCAAACTAATCACCGGCGTCATATTGGTAAACATAGCCGCCTTGCCGAGGCGACCGGCAATATTTAACTGCATCTTATCAAGCCGGGACTGATCGGACATTATTTGACCTTCATGCCTGTGTGCAGTGCCGGTTTGCCATGCCATGCAATCACATCGTCGTCGCGCAGGCCCGCCAAAATTTCGATACCATCGCCGAGCTTTCTGCCGATACGAACTTGTCGGTAATGCGTGATGCCGCCGGCATCAACGATATAGACGCCGTGCAAGCCGGCGCGTGACACAATAGCGGCAGCAGGGGCTATCAATGCCTTGCGCTTGCCAACAGAAAAACCAACCTGCGCGAACATGCCCGGGTGCAAGGCGCTATCCTGCAGCGCAATCTTGATCAGAAACTGATGCGATACGGCATCGGCCGCTTCCACCACCTGCCGTACCGTACCGATGATATGACGCCCGATCGAAGGGATTTCAACATCGACACTGTCACCGACATGAATCCTGCCGACAAACTGTTCGGAGACATAGCTGTTCACCAGCAAGCTGGCCGGATCTTCAATAGTCATAATCCCAGCGCCCGGTGAAGCCAGATCTCCCTTGCTCATGCGTTTTTCAACCACGACGCCCTGAACCGGGGAGTGAACTTCTGCATAACCCAGATGATTACGCGCCTGGGCGACCTGAGATCTGGCCACCTTGTAGCGCAAGCGCACCCGATCCAGTTGCTGCTTGCTGGTGGCATGGGCGCGAAACAGCGCTTCATAACGCTGTTTATCGGCGCGAGCATCAGCCAGATCGGCCTCAGCCTGCACCAGCGTCTGCCTTGCGTTGACAGGGTCGATACGCACCAGCACCTCGCCCTTTTTAACCCGGTCGCCTTCGCGCACCGATAATTTACGAATATAGCCGGAGATGCGTGATGTAATCAGCACACGATGATCGGATGTTACAGAACCACTGGTCACATAATGTGCTGCAACCTCGACAGACTTCATCACCATGGTTTCAGCCTGCACCGTCTGTTTCGCTGCCGCCTTCGTTTGCCGCCCTGCATCATCGCTACAGCCCTGAGCGGCAAGCGCTATCAATAGAGAAAACAGTATCGAGATCGGTAAGCGTCCTTTCTTCATCGAATAGCCCCTTCATCCAGCATGCCCATCGCCAGCAACAAAGCCGCCCTGGAAATGGTCACGTCATATTTTGCACCGATACTGGAAAGTCGTGTCTGATCCACCAGTGATTGCGAGTCGAGCAGATCGGATGTTCTGGTCAGCCCCTGCTCATAGCGCAACGATTTGATGCGCAGCGACTCTTCGCTCTGTTTCAGCGCCTCGCGCTCACTCTGATCGCGAAATCTGCTCTCATCGAGCATACGCCATGCATTGGCGACTTCATTACGAATCTGCTGTTTATGGTCGCTGATTTGTAGCTCCAGCGCCGTTATTTTTGCCTGCGCCGCGCGCATTTTTGCCCTGTCTGAGCCGCCGGCAAACAGATTCATGCTCACTGTTGCTCCTATCGTTGTCGTACGGTTTTTTAACGACAATGTCGATGCGTTCCACTCCTGTGTCGCCACCAGGTCAACATGCGGCAGAAATGCAGATCTGGTAGCATCCTCACCAGCCTGCAAGGCCTGATATGCGTGCGCCATAGCTTTCAAATCACTGCGCTGCGCCAATGCTTTGACCACAGCCTCTTTCAAACTCAGTCGCGCATCGGCAAGCCGGGGTTCCTCAGTGACCGCCACCTGAACACCATCAGCAAGGCCCATCACCCGCTGTAGCTGTTCCAGCGCCTTGGCATAGGCATTATTGGCCTGCTTCAGTTTTAAGCGGGTGCGTAACAGATGCACATGCGCATCCATCACATCACTATCAATGAGTACGCCCCGCTTTTGCAGCGCCTGCGCATCTTCAAAGCGCTTTTCCGCCGCACCGACGGCTGTTTTCATAGCATCAACAGCCGCATAAGCCTGACGGCTATGCACATAGGCGGAAATGGTCTGGAATATCACCTGTTGACGCATGAAACCATGATTCATGCTACTGGCTTCAAGCTGCTGATCCGCCTGTTTCTTACCCGCCCACAGTGCACCACCCTGGTATATCGGCATGCTCAGGTTCAGGTGAGACTGATAATTGTTGATATAGCCCGGGCTGTTCAGAAAGGTAGGATTGAAAGCCGAGACAGTAATCTTGCGCTGATTCAATTTTGTACCGAAATAGTTACTGGGAGAGTCAGTCCTTATCACACCTGTCGACCAGTCAAGACGTGGCATAAAATGACCATAGGCCTGATCCTGACCAGCCCTGGCCTGCACTACGGCACTGGCATCGGCAGCCAGCAAGCGGTTGTTGTGCAGCGCATAATCCACACTTTGCCGCAACGTGCTGATTTCACCGGCCTGCGCGCTAGCCGCTACCATCATCGATAGCAGGAGCAGCAACATCCCCTTACTTATTAATGAATAATAATTTACTGATATATGAGCGGAAAAAAACACAGATCACTCCTTGCCAATAGTAGCGACACACATTTCCGGACAGTAAATACGCTTTAAAGCGTTCACCAAATCCACCCATGCCGGATTTGAAATGCGGTAGAATACAAACTGCCCCCGTTTTTCATTTTCTATAATACCCATCAGACGCATCTTGGCCAGATGCTGGGAGAGATTGGATTGCGCCGCACCTGTGGTCTCCATCAGATCATGCACGCACATCTGTCCGTCAAGCAACAGACACAACACGGACAAGCGCAATGGATGCGCAATAGCGCGCAAACCCTGGCTTGCATCATTAACTCTATCTTCTGGAATTGCCTGCATGCGCCGAATCATATTCGATTCTTATTATATTAGCAATAGTTAATATTTCATACAAGGGGATACTCATGACTGCAAGTACCCCCATTGATCTGTTCACCTGTGAAGATGAATCTGTTTTTACGGTTATTGCGCACCATAGGTAGTTTCACTACCTGTATTTTCCCATACATAGGTTGAGTGCACATACCCATCGCTTGGAATGAAGAACGTGGCCAGATCAAAAACGCCAACGGCGGTTCTGCCTATCGCATGCGCCGTTCCTTTGACAGTGCCGTAGGTCACGCCAACGAAAGCATTTTTATCGCGGCTTTCATTAGCAATATTTTTGGGAATTTCACCCCAACCCGTGGTGGTATTGGCAAGGCCGCGTGTAAACTTGGAGCCACTGTCGGTCGCATAATCTCCCGCAATGGCCGGTGTGACTGCAAAAAGCAGACCCGTGACCAGAAGCGTGATTGCTGATATTCTATGTGCGTACATAATACACCTCCTGTTTATCAATCTCGGGGCAGCTTGGTGTCAATATTATATCGATATACGGTATACCAGGTTTGGGCTGACACCCACAATGCTCCGCATACAGTTTCAGTCGATACAAGTCCATGAGCGTTACAGATGATGACTTCTGGCGAAGCCATCAGAGCGCCCATGTATGGGCTTATAAATCAACGGCTATATTAACTGGTTATTCCTGCAACCCTTGTATTTATCGCTCTGCTCCCCTATACATCGGCTATGTTAAGAATATTATTTTTATTGTTTATTACGGTGCCACTACTGGAACTCTGGCTGCTCATCAAAGTCGGTAGCGACATTGGCGGCCTCTCTACCATCGCCTTGTGCCTGTTCACTGCGGCTCTGGGCGGGTTCCTGATTCGCTGGCAAGGCATGAGTACCTTGCTTGATGCCCAAAAACGCATGGCGCATGGCGAAGCGCCTGTCGAGCACGGTATCCACGGACTGATGATCGCGCTCTCCGGCGTGCTACTGTTTACACCCGGATTTATCACCGATAGTGCCGGTTTTCTGCTGTTATTCCCCCCGTTCCGGCGTTTGATCATCAACAAACTGCTTCCTGTCCAGCAAATCGGTAACCCCCATCATGACGCCCGGCGACAGCCGGAAGTGATTGATGTTGAAGTCATCACCCACGACCACCATACGCACTGACCGCGTTTAAACATACAACCATGCCTGTCAGGCGCGCTTGACCTGATACGCTACCCGTATACATTACAGTATTAGGAGATTACACATGAATCCAGCAATAATGACGACAACACAACTGGCTGATGACCGCATCAGTTTTTTAAGCAAAACCTATGGCATGCTGGCGCTGTGCATTGCCGCAGGCAGCATTGGCGCCTTTATGTCCATGGGGCTCGCCTTCCCTCAGGAGCATCCGTTTATGGTACTGCTGCTGATGATGGGCGGCATTTTCATGGTACAGACGGTGCGCCACAAGCCCGGCATTAATTTCATCGCCCTACTCGCTTTCGGCGCGCTGACCGGGATGGCCGTTGCGCCGCTCGTCGGCATGGTTGCAGCCAAATCCGGCACACTGGTCACGCAAGCGTTCATGACTACAGCTGTGGCATTTGTCGCGCTGACCGCCTACACCTTTATCTCCCGCCGCGATTTCTCTTTTTTGAAAGGCTTTGTCTGGGTCGGTCTAATTTCCATGATCGTGCTGGGTCTGTCCAACTACTTCTTCTTTGAATCATCGCTGCTGGCGCTGGGCATGTCCGGCATGGGCGTATTGCTGTTTTCGGCCTTTATTCTGTATGACACCTCCACCATCCTGCGCGACTATCCCAACGATGAATACATCGCAGCCGCCCTCACCCTTTATCTGGATGTGTTCCTGCTGTTTGAGCATATTCTCGCCCTGTTCGGCATCCTCGGCGACGATTGACGCAGCGGATATATTCCCGCAAACGCGTACTTTGCGGTGAACTGCTTTGACTCTGCCGTTAAAACGATACACTTGGAGCTGGATATGATTGATAAAGCGCTGATGAAGATTCTGGTTTGCCCGAAATGCAAGGGTGAAATCCATTACAACAGCAATAAAGACGGCCTCGTATGCGATGCCTGCCAACTCGAATATCCGATCAGAGACGATATCCCTGTCATGCTGATTGACGAGGCGAAGTCTCTGGCCGTATAGACCGCCCCGCCACCATGGCTATGCTCATTAAATTGATATGTTATCTGATCCGCCTGATTCCGGTGCGGCTGCTCGGCGCTATTGGCGCAGGTCTGGGCCGCGTAGCCTATTTTCTGGATGCCAGGCATCGCCATATCGCCATGCGCAACCTGAACCGGGTGTATCCGGACAAATCCGACACATGGAAACGCAGAATCAACCGCGAATCTTTTGCTGAGCTGGGCAGGACATCCTTTGAGCTGCCGCATGTCTATCTGGGTTCCAAAGATTTTCTACTCTCACGTCTCGAAGTGGACAATCATGATGTATTACTGAAGGCCAAAGAACAGGGCAAGGGCGTCATTGTGGTTGCAGCCCACCATAGTAACTGGGAATTGGCTGGCATGGTTTTTTCCATGCTCGGGGATGAGGCGGATATTATTTACCGCCCCATACGTCAGCCTGCTCTGGATCAATTCATCTTACAGGCTCGCAAGCGATTCGGCACCGTCATGCACGCCAGAGACTCAGGTCTTCGCTGGATGCCAAAAGCGCTGAAAAACAATCATTGTATTGCCATTGTTATTGATCAGCATCTTTCCACCGGAACACCGGTTCCATTTCTTGGACATGATGCTCAAACAAGTACGCTACCGGCTATTTTCGCCAATAAATATCATACACCCGTGGTTCGCATTGTGCTTGATCGCATGGGAAGGGATTTTAAATTTCGTCTCAGTTTCCAGTCTATTCCAATCGACGAAAACATCACGGATGACGTGCAAACCATGCGCATGATTAACGACAGCTTTTCGCCTGTTATTCACCGACGGCCCGAACTCTGGTTATGGATTCATCGACGCTGGCTGTATTTGGATGAACGGGAGCAGAATAGACGGGATGAACTGGCACGAAACAAGCGAAAAACGGTATGAGCATGCACAAAGCCGTTGATAACACTCGCTGGCAGTCGTCCCAGAAGCTGTCGCTTAAAGCATGGTCTCACAAACAACTAAGCGCCGAACGGGAGCGGGTAGAGCGTTCCATGCTGCCTTTGCTGCAACGTTACGCCAGAGAATATACTCAGAATTCCGCTGTGCTCGAAATCGGTTGCGGTCCGATCTGCATTACCCGCCTGCTGCCGCAACATCATAAAACCTACCTTGATCCACTAGCGGATGATTACCGACGCATGTTTCCAGGTGAATTGCCGGAGGATGGTGAATATCTGCCCACGGTAGCCGAGCGCATCCCCAAGTCTGATGCCAGCTATGAGATGATTGTCTGCCTGAATAAGATCGCCCACACCCAGAATCCGGAACTGGTGTTGAATGAAGCGGAGCGATTGCTAAAACCTGGCGGTACATTCATTTTAACCCTTCGCACACACAGTCATCTGGAGGCTCGGATACATTATTGGGCTATCCGCCTGTTCCCCTATCTATGCAGCAAAACCCGGCCCTACTACTACGCCCGTTCAGGCATTGTGCGCACACTGGAGCGCCACTTCAATATTGCAGAAGATATTGTCCGGAAAGCATATAAAATTCCAGTCCCCTTCTGCAAACGCGAACAACATATCTTTGTCTGTACGACACAGGACAAAAAAAACAGCGCCACGGCATGAAAGCAGTGTCACATCTGTTATTGATGCCGCCCAACTGGATCGGGGATGCAGTCATGGCGCAACCGGCTATGCGTGCTATTTGTGAGCACTACGCCCGTCACCTTGGCACCGAACAGATTTCAGTCTGTGGCCGCCCCTGGCTGGAATATCTACTGCCATACATGGGCTTGCCGGGGGCGGTATTCCGGCAGCAAATCCCCAAAGCAGACACTGCATTCCTGTTCCCCAACAGCTTTCGAGCCGCGCTACAATGTCGACAAGCTGGCATCCCGCAACTGATTGGCTATCGCGGCCAGTGGCGCGGATGGCTGTTAAGCCGTGCTTTGCCCCATCGCATCAAACTGCAAAGCGAACATCACCGTGGTTTTTATCTCGATATCGCCAATCAAATGGATATACCGGTCGAGCAGACGGACGTCTGCCTGAGCACACCCGCCGGCGCTGAAGCCGCCGGCCACGTCGCCATGCAGGCACATGGACTGGATTCAAAGCGGGTTATTTGCATAGCCCCCGGCGCCCAGTTCGGCGCAGCTAAATGTTATCCCGCTGAAGGCTATCGCCATGTCGTTCATCAACTGGCCCAATCGGAATGGCAACCGGTGATTCTGGGCATGGCAGAAGATCACAATATAGGCCAAATCATACTCGGCGATATCACTACACCACACTGGAATGCAGCCGGTTCGACCAGTCTGGCCGAAGCGCTTCAACTGATCACCGCCTGCCGTCTGATGCTGTGCAACGATTCCGGACTGATGCATGTCTCCGCCGGCCTGGGCATTCCGACGGTCACGCCATTTGGCGCCACCGACCCGGAGCGCACATCGCCCAGCGGCCCTCACGTACGAATCCTGTATAATCCCGCTGCCTGTAGCCCCTGTCTGCAACGGGAGTGCAGTGTAAGAGGCCACCCCTGCATGGCCAATATTACCCCGACCATGCTACTTGATGCCTGCACCACCATGATAATCAATTGTGCCAAATGAAGGTCATTACAAATGTTATGGCGCATATATGATCCCTATTGAATACCGTGCCTGTGGCATTTTAGCCTATAGCAAAGTACCTTGACATTTTAGGCATATTGTACATATCATATCCATATGATTAAATTTGAATGGGATTCAACCAAGGCCTCCTCAAACATCAAGAAGCATGGCATATCTTTTGAGGAGGCCAAGTCGGTTTTTTATGATGAATTCGCAATTCAATTTTATCAAAATGATAACATAAAAGGAGAAGATCGTTTTTTACTGCTTGGACTTAGCGCAACGCACAAAACGCTTATGATTTGTCACTGCGAAAGAGATTCGGGAAATATCATTCGAATTATTTCTGCGCGCAAAGCAACCAAAAACGAACGGAAATTCTATGAAGGTGGTCAAAATGAAAAGTGAATATGATTTATCTAAAATGCAATCAAGAAAAAACCCTTATACATCTAAGCTGAAAAAACCTGTCACCATGAGGCTCAGTGAAGATGTTATTGAGTATTTCAAGTCAATGGCTAAAGATTCTGATATTCCGTATCAAACACTGATTAACCTATATCTGCGCGACTGTTTAAATCATCACCGTCAGCTGGATATTTCTTGGCATTCATAATATGAAAATACTTATCGTGAAACTCTCCGCCTTCGGGGATATTATCCATGCCTTGCCCGCGCTCGATGATTTATTGGCCCGCCCTGAAATCAGCGAAGTTCACTGGCTGGTCGATGCGCGTTACGTATTTGTCACCGAAATATTTCCAACAGAGGTGGTGGTTCACACCGTGGCACTACGGGGCGAACACCCCGTCGCTTCTGTCTGGCAGGCAATCCGGACACTCCGAATCGTCGGCTTTGATACCGTGCTTGATCTGCAGGGGCTGCTCAAATCAGCACTGCTGGCGCGTGCAGCTGGCAGTCCGGTATTCGGCATCGACAGCGAACATTTGCGCGAAACAGCCAGCCGTTTTCTCATTCGACCGGTCTGTTTTCATGCCGATGAAAGGCATGTGGTGCAACAATATCGCCGCGTGGCGGCTGCGCCGTTTGCAAACAATCCCAAACAATCGCCCGCATCGCCTCTCTCCTACGCTCCTCCCCATATTGATCTGGCCGAAACCCACATCAAAACCGACAACAGCTTGTTGCAAGGATTAAATCTGGCCGACAAACCCTATGTATTGCTACATTCTTCCGGAGGATGGAAAACCAAGCAACTACCCGAACAGACATGGATTGCCATTGGCAATGAACTGCGTGATTCGGCGAAAACAGCGGTATTTAGCTGGGGCAATCAGGCGGAACAGGCGCTGGCGCAAAGACTGGCGGCAGCCTGCAACGGCTTCGCCTTGCCCGAACGCCTGAATATGTCAGCATTGTGCACTGTGCTGCAAGGCGCGCGAGCCATTGTCGGCGCTGATACCGGACTGATGCACCTGGCTGCAGCACTGGATGTTCCCACCATTACATTCTGGGGGCCATCGGCATCATGGCGATCAGCGCCGCTCAACGGCGCGAACGACCTGCAAGGAGATCGAAACTGGCATATCCAATCCAATCCGGCCTGCGGCCCCTGTTTCAAACGCCGCTGCGACCACTTTGTCTGCATGGATGCCATCGAACCCGATGCCATCATAAGGAAATTGCATGAGCTCTGAACAGACATTCGGCCAACGGCTGCACAAAATACTGCTACTGGCTCGCATTCCCGCCAGCGTGCTGATGGGCGCAGCCATTCTGCTGCTGGCCAGACCGACATCCACCAGCCTGATACTCGGCCTCGTAGTTGTGGCAGCGGGCGAAGGCTTGCGCCTGTGGGCGTCCGGGCATATCCATAAATCGGCCGAAGTGACCATTACCGGCCCCTACGCCATGTGTCGCCACCCGCTCTACCTGGGCCATTTTCTGGTTGCCACCGGTTTCTGCATCAGTTCCGACAGCATGGTAGCGTTTATCATTGTCACAGTCGCTTTTTTCATCATCTATATGCCAACATGGAAAAATGAGGAAAAAAACCTCATCAATCTGTTTGGTGACACCTATCGTGACTTTATGGCAACCACCCCGGCCCTGCTGCCTCGCCTGAATGGCAGAATGTTCAGCGGCAACTTCAACTGGGGTCTGGTGAAACAACACCGGGAATGGAATCATGTCACAGCCCTGCTTGGCGGCATGGTGGTGATGATGATGCTCGGCTGGTGGCACGGCAGCCTATAACAATGAAGATTCTTTCAATCCTCCTGTTGGTGATAACCTGTGGAATCGCGCCGATTCAGGCTGCGGTGGTCAATCCGGGCTCTCCCTGCATGCCCTATATCGGCGAACACTTAAGCTTTGATGTCGGCTGGGAATTTATCAATGCAGGCTCGGCTCGTATGGACATCCTGCCCATGACCAACGGCTGGCAGGCCAAAACCTTTGCCCGCACCAACAAGGTGCTGGATATTTTCAAAAAGGTGCGCGATTACATCACAGCGGAAGGCATCTGCGTGGATGGCAAAATGCAAAGTGTCCTGTTTGACGCCAATCTGCATGAACGCAAATACAAGGCGCAAAAGCGCACTGAATTTCACTGGCGCAAAAACCAGGTCACCCATACCCAGCATCAGATCACCGAATATTTCGATGTGCCGGCTGGACACCTGAGCGTCATTGACGCCTTTCTGGCGGTACGAAATCTGGATCTGAAAGCCGGTCAAACACTTTCAATCCCCATCTTTGATTCACGCAAGCGCTATGAAATTCAGGTCAACGTTATGCAGGAGAAAGAGATGCTGAAAGCGCCATGGGGTGAACAGGTTCGTTGTATCATTGTCAAACCCAAGCTCAAAACTGCCGGTATTTTCACCAATAAGGGCGAGATGACCCTGTGGATGACCGACGATTCGCGCCACATTCCGATCAAGTTGATGGCCAAAATAAAATTCGGACATATTTACGCGCACTTGGCATCGTATTCCAGACAGCCTCCGGTGGTCACCACTACGCATACTGCAACCATTACGCCGGAAACACGGATATCTGCTGCTGCCTCAACGCCGACAACCGGAGGAAAGCAACCATGAGTCTGTCTGCGTTACTGGAAAAAGCCTATATACTGCGCAAAACGTATCTGACCCGACATACGCGCCGCCACCACTCCCAGTTCGGCGAGGATGTGGTGATCAATGACTGGCTTGATAAACATGCCAAAGACGGTTTTTATGTCGATGTCGGCTGCTATCATCCGAGCAAGTTTTCCAACACCTGTTTTCTGCACAAACGCGGTTGGCGCGGTATCAATATCGATATGGACGCCATTAAAATCAAATGTTTTGAACTGGCGCGACCCGACGACACCAACGTTAATACCGCCGTTTCTGATCGTCATGAAAATGTCACCGTTTATAATTTCAGCCGTTACGGCCTGGGCTCCACTATTGACCCTGACGTAGCGAAAAACACACCCATGCCGGTGTACAGCGAAACAACCATTAAAACCAGACCACTGACTGAAATTATCGATGCGTCGGAATTCAAAGACAGGCAGATTGATCTGCTCACCATTGATGCTGAAGGTCATGATTTCAATGTTATCAAATCACTGGATATGGCACGCTACCTGCCAAAGATTCTACTCACTGAAACGCACCTGACCAATCTTCATGAGATACTTGAGCTTCCCATGCATATCTATCTGGAAGAACAGGGTTATCATTTTCTCAACTGGGTAGGCTTTACGCTGATTTACGCACAACCGGACAACGGCCTGTTGACCAACAGGTAGCCCATGCCACACGCTTCGCTTGCCGTCGTCATTTCGACATACAACAACCCCGATTTTCTGCGTCTGACGCTGGAAGGCTATCGTCGGCAAAACGATAAGAACTTCGTCATCTATATCGCCGATGACGGTTCAACCGCCGAAACCGGCCAGCTTATTCGACGCATGCAGGATCATTTCCCGGTACCCATCCACCACCTGCGGCAAACCGATAACGGCTTTCGCAAAGCGCACATTCATAATCGTGCCATCCATCAAATCAGTGCATCGCACACCCTGCTCACCGATGGCGACTGCATTCCCCTGCCCGGAGTGGTGGCAGCCCACCGCCGTTTTGCTGGTGATAACTATTTTATCAGCGGTAGCCGCGTACTACTGGGGCGCCCATGCACTGAACGATTATGCCGGCAGCCTTGCTTTGATACAGAGCGATCCACCGGCTGGTGGTTGGTACAACGGATAAACGGTAACATCAACCGGCTACTACCCCTGCTGCTACCAACCACCCTGTCGCCAGCCTCTACGCAACTCGAAGGCATACGCGGCTGTCACCTCTCCTGCCCGACCCGTGCGCTGATTCAGATCAATGGCTTTGATGAGAGCTTTGAGGGCTGGGGACGCGAAGATTCCGATTTAACCGCTCGCCTGCTGCATGCAGGTGTTAAGCGCCGCAATCTGCGCGGTCAGCCGGTATTACACTTGTGGCATGAAGAATCATCACGTCAACACCTGGCGGAAAATGACGAGATATTGCAGGCTTGCCTGAATGAACAGCGAATCGAAGCGGTATGCGGACTCAAACAACTTCAGGCTGAAGAAAGACAGAATAATGACTGAATGCAGAACCGCCATGACTGAAATATCCGTCTATATTATCGCCTACAACGAGGCGGAGAAAATCGCTGCGGCGGTGAACAGCGTATTGTGGGCCAACGAAGTGATTGTGGTGGATTCACACAGTACGGATGATACAGCGGCCATTGCCGAATCACTCGGCGCAAGTGTGATTCAGGTCGATTTTGAAGGCTTTGGAAAACTGCGCAATGATGCCATAGCCGCCTGCTCACATGCCTGGATTTTCAGCCTCGATTCAGATGAACGCTGTACGCCGACGGCAGCTGAAGAAATCCGCACCATTATTGCCGACCCCGATGCCGCCGATGCCTGGTATGTGCCGCGCAAAAACTGGTTTATGGGGCGCTGGATCAAACATTGCGGCTGGTATCCCGATTATCGTCAACCGCAGCTGTTTCGCCGGGGGGCACTGAGCTTCGATGCATCCGATACCGTCCATGAATCCTACGAAATTCATGGCAGCGTCGGCCATATGCAATCAGACATCTGGCAGTTTCCATTCAGGAATCTCGATCAGGTGCTGCACAAGGCTAACCGCTATTCGACACTGGGCGTTGACCGACTGGAGCGCGCAGACAAACGCGCCAGCATGGCTACGGCGTTATTGCGCGGCTTATGGTCATTTATTCGCATCTACATACTTAAGCTCGGCTTTCTGGATGGCTGGGCCGGTTTTGTTATCGCCTTCAGTAATCTCGAAGGCGTGTTTTACCGCTATGCCAAGCTATGCGAACGCCGCAAGGGCTGGGATCAACCGCCCTCATGACGCCATTGGATATCATAATGATCGTGCGCCGCTTTGGCCCGGTCGGCGGCATGGAGCGTTATGTGTGGGAAATGAGCCGGGAGATGGCCGCGCTCGGTCACCATATCACCATTCTGTGCGAACAACTGCTGGCCGAATCCATCCCCCATGCCGTGCATGTCGTGACACTGGGTGTCGTCGCCCCGAAACCACGTTGGCTGGCTCACTTGCGTTTTTCAACCAGAGTATCGGCCTGGCTGACGGCTCATCCCGATACAAATCGAATCATTCACAGCCATGAACGCACCGGCGCTCACCAGTTCACCACTTTTCACGGCCCGCCTTTCGCCGTTGTAAAAAACAGTCCATGGTGGCAACGCCTGTCCCCGCGCATCTATGCCAACCTATGGCTGGAACAGCGAGAACTCTGCGCCCCTCAAGTCAAGGCGATCATCCCCAATTCCCCTCTGATCGATGCTGCCCTGCGTCAATATTATCCATCTGTTGCAGCGCGCCTGGTCACCCCGATCACACCCGGTGTTGCCGATATCCCGGCCAGACCGGATCGACAGGTTCCCTCAAACGGCGGCGTCATCGGCTTTGTCGGCAAGGAGTGGAAACGCAAAGGCCTGGATCTCGCCGTCGCCATCGTCGCCAAAGTGCGTAAACAGCGTCCCGATATCGAATTCACCGTAGTCGGGCCTGCCCCTGAAGATATCCGCCATCTGTTTCAGGATTGGAGCGGCGGTTTTACACTGCTGGGTGAAACTGATGCAGCACCGTTATACGCCCGTTTCGATCTATTGCTGCACCCTGCCCGGCAGGAACCGTACGGCATGGTGATTGCCGAAGCGCAGTCCGCCGGCGTGCCCGTGCTTATATCAGATGCCTGCGGCATCGCATCGGAGATGCATCCGGATATGGTGTTGAGCATCCAGGCTGACGTGAACAAATGGGCACATACCGTTGAACATTACATCGGAATGCAGACAACAATAATAAAACGCGACTGGAGAACAGTCGCCAGGGAACAGTTAAACTGTTACATGAAATATTCGTAATGCTTTGATTTTCATCGCCATCTTCGATAGTTCCTTTGCCAATAACAATGCGTATTTCAGCCTCCGCCAAACGAGAAGCCGCGTGGGAATCATAATGCTTATATTGTATTTTACTTCTCATCTATGTCATCATTGCCGATATTAAGTAGAGAATGATATATACTATGAAAAACAATACATTAAACTATATAGATAAACTCGACCGGCTACAGGCCGTCTACGGTATGTCGGCAAGCCTATCGGAAGCAATTGGTGTTTCGCGGAGATCGCTTCCCAACTGGCGGGACAGACCGGATTCGATCAAGCCTCAATATCGCTTTAATATCGACGTGTTGTACTGTAAACATTTTCTGATTCCGGAATGGGATGCGCCGGAACAATCGTTTACAGCTGTATTGTTGCCCGATGATTTTTCCGGCAATGATGCCTTGTTGATGCCGTTCTTGCGCCGTTTGAGTTATGGCACGATTGAAATTGAAAGCGATATATCGAAAGACGATTTCGAGCGCGCCATTGACACTAAAAAACTGCCGAAGAATATGTCCAGACAGCATTTTCATGAGGCGGTTAATACCTACTTTATGCTCAAATGGCTTTGGCAGAAAACGATTCAATATGCAGAACCTTTTGATATCTCAGAAGAGAGCATCAAACATCTGCATGCCAGCTTGATGCAAGGCATTCGTGAGGATGCGGGCTTTTATTCCGATAAAATGCGCGTGATGGGCCAACTTGCGGGCGTATCCACCACCCTGCCCGAAGATATTCCAGAAGAGATGAACCGTTGGGTTTATAAATGCGCCAGCGCGTCATCTCTCGAAGAGATTGCCAAAGCACACGCTTATTTTATTGCCATCCATCCATTTGGCGATGGTAATGGCCGTGTCGGACGCGCGCTTGTGATGGCGCAATGTCTGAATGCGCGCCTGATGCCACCACTGTTTGATGGGCAGAACCGGGCTATGTACTACGCAGCTATGGAACATGCCATGCTGCATGGCCGGCACATTCCACTGGTTCGCCTGTTCCATGAGTCTGCTCAGCGGGGAAAACAGGCATAATGTAAAACCACACATCCTATGCACACCATCAGCTTTCACCCATTCTGCGGCCGAGTTTGTGCATGATGAACTGGTGCAACAGATAGGCCCATTCTCCGGTCTGTGAAAAGATTTTCGGCAAACG